>WGBS01000119.1 GCA_015494165.1 Gammaproteobacteria bacterium
AACGAGGACGAGGCAGGAAAAGAGCGAAATTTCTGACAGGAGGTTGACCGCCGGGGCCGCTTTAGAGAAGCGAAATTTCTGACAGGAGGTTGACCGCCGGGGCCGCTTTAGAGAAGCGGCATCCTGCCGCGACCAGAAAGGCTGAGGAATCGCGCCTGGAAGGCGCTCCCACAGGCTGGAAGCCGCGGCCACATCCGTGGGAGTGGACGGGAGACGGGTTGCGGGAGACGGGAAAGAGACCGCGAAGCCGAAGCGGGGAACAGCTGACGCGCTGCTGCAGACCGTGAGCTGCAACCTGTAACCTGCACACTCAGATGGCGCACCGACCCTCGTCTCCCGATCCCTGTCTCCCGCCTCTGCCGCCCCGATTCGGCGAAGCCTGACATCCGACGTCCGACGCCTGCCGTCCGACGCCCGAATAAAAAACGGCCGCGGCGGTGCCGCGGCCTCCGATCCGTGCGCCCGGCACGAGCCGGGCCTGGGATCCCTCAGATGAACAGGCAGATGTCGGACTCGCCGGCGAACTCGAAGAAGGTCGCCGCGCCGCCGAACTCGATGCCGTCGATGAACTCCGACGGGTCCATGTCGAAAAGATCGACGGTCATCTGGCAGGCGATGAGCTTCACGTCCGCCTCCTGGCACATGGTCCGCAGCTCCTCCACGCTCGCCACGCCCTTCGACTTCATCTTGGCCTTCATCATGGCCGTCATCATGGCCTCCATGCCGGGCAGCGCCTGGAACAGCACCGGGAACCACTTGTCCATGCCCATCGGCATGGGCATGCCGGGGTTGCCCAGCGAGGTCACCTTGAGGCTGAGCTTCTTGCGCAGGAGCTGCAGCCCGTAGAAGGTGAAGAAGATCTGCGTCTCGTATCCGAGCGCCGCCGCCGTCGAGGCGAGTATGAAGGGAGGGTAGGCCCAGTCGAGCGTGCCCTTGGTCGCGATGATGGCCAGCTTTTTCTGGTCTTCAGCCATTCAGCTACCCTCCTCCAGGTGGTGTGTGGTGCCGTCTTGACGGAAAAAAGAGAAAAGGCCTGGCCGGTGCGGCTCAGGCCTTCTTGATCAGGAAGTGGAACTTGCCGCCCTCCTCCTTCGACTCGAGCAGCTCGTTGCCGGTCTGCTTCGCGAAGGCCTCGAAGTCCTTCACCGAGCCGGGGTCGGTCGCGATCACGTGCAGCACCTGGCCGCTCTGCAGGCCGGCGAGCGCCTTCTTCGCGCGCAGGATGGGCAGCGGGCAGTTGAGGCCGCTCGCGTCGAGCTCTTGATCCCAGTTCGCCATGTCGCTCTCCTCTTGTCAGCCGCCTCAGCTTGGGCGATTTAGAATGGAGCGTAAAACTTATATGATAAGGAACCCGCCGAAGCAAGCGCGTCAGCCGGCGGCCCGGACCGGCTGCGGCGGATGGAGCGGCTGGCCGGCGCGCGCCCAGGCGACGATCCCGCCGCGCAGATTGAACGCATCCCGCCAGCCCTGGCCCGCAAGCCACATGACGGCCTGCGCGGAGCGGGCCCCGGTGCGGCAGTAGACAATCAGCGGGCCCTCACCCTCGAGCTCCCGGAAACGCAGCGGCAGCAGGTGCAGGGGCAGGTGCACCGCCCCGGGAATGACCCCCTGGGCCACCTCAGGGGCCGTGCGCACGTCCACCAGACGGAACGGCCGGCCCGCCTCGCGCCAGGCGGCCAGGGTCGCGACGTCGATCTCGGGAATGCCGTACTGCATGCGGGGGCTCCTGCGATGCGGAAACTGACCTCACGCGGTATTTGAAAATATCCTGATATTCTGGTCAAGCTTTGCTCCGGTTGTGCATCCGGCCCGCCGAACCCCGCCGCGGGCCCCTTTGGTCCCGCAATCCGCCCCTGTGATCCGGAACCGCCGTGTAATAAGGTGGGTCTCAGGAACGTGGCCACCGCCCTGCCAGCCCTGCTGCGCTGCGCCCTTCGCGGCGCTCTCTGCACGCTGCTCGCGCTCGGCGCGGGCGCGACGCCGGCGCTCGGCGCCCTGCCGGACATCGGAGATCCCGCGGGCAATCTCACCCCCGCCGCTTCCGAGCGCCGCCTCGGCGAGGCGCTGCTGCAGGAGCTGCGCCGCAAGGGCCTCGTGCTCGACGACGCACCCTCCCATGCCTACCTGCGCGGGCTTGCCGACCGCCTGGCGGTGGCCGCGGGCGCGCCCGCGCGCGGCTTCACCGTCTTCATCGTGCGCGACCGCAGCATCAATGCCTTCGCCGCGCCCGGGGGCTTCATCGGCGTCCACACGGGCCTGATCCGCGCGGCCCGCACCGAATCGGAGCTCGCCGCGGTGCTCGCCCACGAGATGGCGCACGTAACGCAGCGCCACCTCGCGCGCACCTTCGAGGAGGCGCGGCGGCTGTCGCTGCCGGCGGCGGCGGCGCTGCTTGCCGCCGCCCTGATCGGCACCCAGAACCCGGACGCCGGCGGCGCGGCGCTGGCCGCCGGCATGGCCGGCATGGCCCAGCACCAGATCAACTTCACCCGCGCCCACGAGCGCGAGGCCGACCGCGTCGGCATCGAGCTCCTCGCACGCGCCGGGCTCTCGCCCGAGGGCATGCCGCGGTTCTTCGAGCGCCTCGCGCGCGAGCAGCGCCTCTACGGGCGCGAGCCGCCGGAGTTCCTGAGCACGCACCCGGTGAGCGCCTCGCGCATCGCCGACGCGCGCGCGCGCATCGCCGCGCTCCCGCCCGGGCGTGAGGACAGCCTCGAGTTCCAGCTCGTGCGCGCGCGCATCGAGGTGCTGACGGCTCCGGAGCCTGCCACCGCCGCCGAGCGCTTCCGCAAGGCCGTCGCACGCGGCACGCACCCCTCGCGCGAGGCGGCGCGCTATGGCCTCGCCCTCGCCCTGCTGCGCGCGGGGCGCGCCGCCGAGGCGGTCCCCCTGCTGCGCGCGCTCGAGCGCGGCGATCCCGACCGCATCCTCTACCGCATCGACCTCGCGCGCGCCCTCACCGAGAGCGCGCAGGCCGCTGAGGCAAAGGCGCTGCTCGAGGCCACCCTGCGCCTCTATCCTTCCAACCCGCTGGTGCTGCGTGCGCTCGCCCGCACGCTGCTCGCCGCCGGCGAGGGCGCGCGCGCGCGCGCCCTGCTCGAGCCGCTGGCACGCCCGGGCAGGGGCGATCCGGCGCTGCACGCGCTCTACGCGCGTGCAGCCGAGGCCGCCGGCGCCCTGGCGCAGGCGCACCGCGCCCAGGCCGAGGTCTATTTCCTGAACGGGCAGGTCGAGGCTGCGATCGGCCAGCTCGAGCGCGCGCTGCGGCTCGCGCGCGGCGACTACTACGAGGCCGAGGGCATCCGCGCGCGGCTCGCCGAGCTGCGCGAGCAGGCCCGCCAAACGCGCCGCTGAGGCGCCAAGCAGCGCCCTCGAATATTACGCTGCGCTAATTTACTGACGGCGCAAGGGATTCCGCTTGTTTTCAGGGGCGGTATGCGTATGCTTATAGCCCACGCAGCACCGCCGTGAAGCACCACCTTCGCGTCCGGTCTGCGGGCCTTCCGGGGCCGTTAGGACCGGGAGACGGACGGCGTGCCGCGCGTGCCGCTCCGCAGCACAACAACGAGACCACACAAGAAACCAGGAGGACCATCCCATGCGCAAAGCCGTGACCCTGATCACGACGGCTGCCTCCGTCGCCGCGCTGCTCGGCAGCCTGGGGCTCACCAGCGATGCCGCGGTGGCGGCGGAGAAGAAGGCGAAGTCGGTGGTCGAGCAGGGCAAGGCCATCGCCTTCAATCGCAAGAAGGGCAACTGCCTCGCCTGCCATCAGATCGCCGGCGGCACGCTCCCCGGCAACATCGGCCCGCCGCTCGTCGGCATCAAGCAGCGCTTCCCCAGCAAGCAGGCGCTGCGCGAGCAGATCTGGGATGCGACCAAGCGCAACCCGAACACGTCCATGCCGCCCTTCGGCCGCCACAAGATCCTCACGGAGGACGAGATCGACAAGGTGGTCGAGTTCGTCTGGACGCTGTGAGCGCCGGCGACGGCCGCCGAACGACAGGGGTGGACAGGACTACGCAGACTGCAGACGGTACCGGAGGTAGAGCAGAGGTGGACAGCAAGCGCAGGACCTTTCTGAAGGGCACGCTGGCGGTGGGTGCCGTGGGTGTTGCGGTGGGCGCGGGCCTGCTGGCGCCGCGGCGGGTGCTGGCGGCGTGGCCGAAGTCGGCCTTCGAGGCGAAGTCGGTGCAGGATGCGCTGAAGGCGGTGGTGGGGACGGACCTGACGGAGGCCTCGGGCAAGGTGAAGGTCAAGGCGCCGGACATCGCCGAGAACGGTGCGGTGGTGCCGGTGACGGTGACGGCCTCGATCGACGGGGTGGAGGCGATGGCGAT
>WGBS01000120.1 GCA_015494165.1 Gammaproteobacteria bacterium
GGCCTGGGCGGGCCGGGCGGCCCCGGCGGCATCCCGGGCGGCGGCAAGATCCAGCTTCCCTGAGCGCCAGCGCTTCCTTCCCTGCGACGGCCCGCGCCGCGGCTCAGGCGGGGCCGGCGGGTGTGTCGTCCGGCCCCGGGAGGCCGATGCCTTCCGCATTGCGCAACGCCTCAAGCCGGGCGAGCAGCCCCGGCAGATGGCGCTCGACCACGTCCCAGAGCACCCCATCGTCCACCGCGAAGTAGGAGTGGGCGAGGATGTCACGCAGGCCCGCCACGTTCCGCCATGGGATGTCGGGATGGCGCCTGCGGACCTCGTCCGGAATCTTCTCCGCCGCTTCGCCCAGGAGCTCCAGGTTGCGCACGATGGCGTCCTTGCGGAGGGAGTCGCTGCGGAAGGTGTCCAGCGTGAGGCCGTCGGCGTACCGCAGCGCCTTCGTGGCGCACTCGATCATGTCGATCAGGAAGAGCTCCCACTTACGCGACACGCAGGGCCTCGTCCCGGACCTGCTGCAGCGCCCAGGGCGCGAGCGCGCTTGTCATCACCAGGTCGACCGGGCGGCCGACCAGCTCCTCCAGGCGCCATTTGAGCGCCATGTAGCGGTCGAAGCCCGGCGGGGCGTCGAACTCCACCAGCAGGTCGACGTCGCTGTCGGGGGCCATCTCTCCCCGGGCCGCCGAGCCGAAGAGCGCGAGCGCGCACCCCGTAGCGGGCCACGAGCTCGGCCCGGTGCGCCGTGAGCGTCTCCAGGATCCGCGCGCGCTCGTCCATGGGGCCGTAGCATAGCGCCGGGGGCGCGGCGGCTGCCACGGCCGTGTGGGTCTGTGGTGCCCGCGCCGCGGCTCAGGCGGGGCCGGGGGGTGCGGCGGCGCGCACCCAGAAGGTGCCGGGGCCGCGTCCCTCGGTGCGAAGCAGCCCCTCGGCGCGCAGGGCCTGCAGCACACGCCGCAGGCGCGCGTCCGGAACGTCCGGGAAGCGGGCGCGCAGCTCGCGGATGCGGAAGCGGTCCGGGAGCTCCGACAGCACGGCCTCGCGCACGGCCCAGTCCGTGCCGCCCTGGTGCAGCGGCAGCCAGTCGCCCGCCGCCTCGCGCACGAGGTCCGGGGAGGCGTCCGCGGCGGCGGAGCCCACCGCCGCGAAGAAGGCGGAGGTCCAGGCCGCGGCGAGCCGGCGGCTTCCGGCGTAGACCAATGGCACGCGCGGGTGGAGCGCGGCGAGCTCGGCCAGCAGGCGCGCCACGCGCGCGGGCGACCACGGCCGCACGCGCGCAGGCTCCAGGAAGTCCGCGTAACGGGCCTCGACCACCAGCGCCGCGTGCGCGAAGGCGCCCAGGTCCGTGAGCTGCTGGTGGAGCACCTGCGGGCGCTCGAGCTCGTGCAGCAGGTTGGCGAAGCTCTTGCGCTCGACCACCGCGAGCAGCCGCCCGCCCTCGGCGAGCGCGTAGTCGCCCGCCGGCAGGGGCGTGCGGCGCGGCGGCGGTGCGAGCCGCCACGGGTAGCGCTCGGCGGTGTCCACGAGCAGCTCGCAGCCGGCGGGCAGCCCCGCGCGGAGCTGCAGCCGGCTGCGCGCGCCGTGGGTCCCGAGCGCCGACTGGGTGCGGAAGAAGATCTGCTCGTAGGTGCCCTCGCGGTGGCGGTAGCGCTTCTCGACCACGAGGAAGTCGCAGCGCCGCCGGCGCGGCCGGTCGAGCACCACCGAGAGCTTGCGCCCGCGCCGCGCGAGCGCCAGCACCGGCACCCGCTCGGCGGGCTCCAGGGCCTCGGCGGCCTCGGCAGGGCGCTCGCGCAGGCAGAACACCCGGCCCCCGGGGCCCGGCCAGCGGTCCTGCGCGCGCACCGAGAGCACCACGCGGCCGTCGCGCTCGATGCGGATGCGCCAGGGGAAGCGCGCATCGCCCGTCGGCGCGACGGTCCACCAGGCGGTGCTCACGGCGCCGGGTCCGCGATCACCGTGCAGAGGACGCGCCGCTCGCGCCGTGGCCCGTCGAACTCGCAGAAGAAGACGTTCTGCCAGGTGGAGAGCCCCAGCTCCCCGTCCACGAGGGGGATGGTCTCCGAGGGGCCGACGATGCCGGCCTTGAGGTGGGCGTCGCCGTTGCCGTCCTGGGCGTCGTGCAGCCACACGCCGCGCGGGATGAGCTTGCGCAGCAGGTTCACGACGTCGGCCTGCACGCTCTCGTCCCAGTTCTCCTGGATCATGATCGCCGCGGTGGCGCCCTGCGCGTAGACGTGCACGAGCCCGTCGCGCACGCCCGAGCGGGCGGCGACGGCCCGCACCCCGTCTGTGATGTCCACGAGCTGCTCGCGCGCGCTCGTGCTCAGGCGGATGGTCTCGCGCATGACACCGTCCGCGGCCGACGGTGCACAGTGTACGGGCCGGAGGCGGGAGACGGGAGACGGGAGACGGGAGGCGGGAGGCGG
>WGBS01000121.1 GCA_015494165.1 Gammaproteobacteria bacterium
GCTGGGAGCGGTCGTTCTGGCACTGCACGACGATCCCGGTGGGCAGGTGCGTGATGCGCACCGCCGACTCGGTGCGGTTGACGTGCTGGCCGCCGGCGCCGCTCGCGCGGTAGACGTCGATGCGCAGATCCGCCGGGTTGATCTCGATGTCGATGTCGTCGTCCACCTCGGGCGAGACGTAGACCGCCGCGAAGGAGGTGTGGCGCCGGTGGCCCGCGTCGAAGGGCGACTTGCGCACCAGGCGGTGGACGCCGGTCTCGGTGCGCAGCCAGCCGTAGGCGTAGGGGCCCTCGACCTTGATGGTGGCGCTCTTGATCCCGGCGACCTCGCCCGGCGTGACCTCGATCACCTCGGTCTTGAAGCCGTGGCGCTCGGCCCAGCGCAGGTACATGCGCAGCAGCATCTCGGCCCAGTCCTGGGCCTCGGTGCCGCCCGCGCCGGCCTGGATGTCGACGTAGGCGTTGGAGGCGTCGGCCTCGCCCGAGAACATGCGCCGGAACTCGAGCTGGCCGACCGCCTTCTCGATGCGGGCCAGGTCCTCGGCCACGGAGGCCATGGTGGCCTCGTCGTCCTCCTCCTGCGCGAGCTCGAGCAGCTCGGCCGCGTCCTCGAGCCCGCGGCCGAGGCGCTCGAGGCCGAGCACCTCCTCCTCGAGGCGCGCGCGCTCGCGCCCGAGCTGCTGGGCCCGTTCCGGATCCTCCCAGACCCTGGGGTCCTCGAGGGCGCGGATCACCTCGTCGAGGCGCTTGCGCTTGCCCTCGTAGTCAAAGATACCCCCTCAGGGCCTCGAGACGCCCTCGCAGCTCGCGCACCTGATTACGCAGCGTGCCGCTCTCGACCACTGCCATATGCCTGCCTCCTGCCGCCTGGCGGACGGCCAAACGGCGCCAAATCATACCGAATCTTCGACGTGCGGGGCCTGGAACGCTGGCTCGCGCGCGGCGCCACACGCGGCGCAGGCCGCCGCGCGTGAGGCGCCAGCACCGGCCCTCGCCCGCGTGCAGCTCGAGCCCGGCGAGGGCGCCGCGCCCGAGCGCCGCGACGGCGGGCGCGAGCCAGGCGCGTTCGACGCCCTCCACCCACCCGCGCCACGCCGCCTCGTCGCCATAGGCCGCGTGCCAGGCGCCCTCCTCGCCCAGCGCCACCACGTGGGTCCCAGCGACGGCGGATGCCGCCTCCAGCCACGCTCCGGAGCCCGGCGGCAGCGGCCGCGCCTCGGCGGCGGCCGCGCGGGCAAGGCCGGCCGCGAGCGGCTCTCCGCTCCACACCGCCTGCGGCCGCCGGCGCGGGTGCGGCGCCTCGCCCTCGCCCCACAGCCAGACGGCGTTGACGGGCGGCAGGCCGCGCGCTTCCCGCGCCGCGTTCACCTCGTGCCCGTGGAGCAGCATCTGCGCCTCGGTGAGCGCCCGCCGCCACGCCCCGGCCTCCGGCCCTTCCGGCAGGCCCGGCGCCACGTCACGCCCCGCCACCGCCCACGGCGGCAGCGTGCGGATGCGGGCCGGCCGCCCGAGGGCCAGGTACCAGCGGCCGGGGGCGGCCACGCGCAGGCGCGCGCCGAGCGGCGCGAAGGCCTCGGCGGCGGCCCCGGCGAGCGCTTCGGCCTCCCCGGGCGTCAGCCCCACGGTCCCGGCGTGGAAGAGCAGCAGCCGGTCGTGATCGGCCCGCAGGTGAACCGGGTCCGCGCGCAGCCACGCGGCCGCCTCGCCCACCGGCTCGGCCGCCGCACAGGCGGCGGCGACACCCTCCGCATCGGGCGGGCACCCGAAGGCCTCCAGCACGGCGCGCGCCGGATCGGCGGCCACACCGTGCGGCCGCCCGGTGCGATCGGCGCGTGCGAGCAGGCGCGCCAGCGCGGGCACCCGGGGGGCGGAGCCGGAGAGTCCGCCGCGCACCGGCCCGAGCAGGCCGGCGGCCACGAGCACCAGGGCCGGCGCCCGCATCGCCCGGGGCTCAGCCGCGAGCCTCGATCTCCCCGAGGATCGCGGCGCGCACCGCCTCGAGCGTGGCGTCGACCGTGCGCACGCGCTCGCCCGCCTGGCGGATGGCGATGTCCGGATCCTTGAGGCCGTGCCCGGTTAGGGTGCAGACCACCTTGGCGCCGGCGCGGATGCGCCCGGAACGAAGGTCGCGCAGGGCGCCCGCCAGCGAGGCGGCCGAGGCCGGCTCGCAGAAGATCCCCTCCTCCTCGGCAAGGAGGCGCTGGGCGGCGAGGATCTCCTCGTCCTCGAGGGCGTCGAACCAGCCCCCGGCCTCGCGGCTCGCCGCCCAGGCCTTGTCCC
>WGBS01000122.1 GCA_015494165.1 Gammaproteobacteria bacterium
GGCCATTCGGGCGCGGCGGGTGAGGTGGCGCCCCCGTGTGTCCGGAAACCGCCTGTGGCGCGGAGGCGAGAGACGAGATGCGGGAGGCGAGGGGTGGTGCGCCCTTCGGGCGCGGCCGTTTCCTTCCCGCCTCCCGTCATCCGTCTCCCGTCCACTATACAAGGGCTTCCAACCGCGACCGCCTGCGGCGCCTGCGGCGGAGAGGCGGGAGACGGGGGACGAGAGACGAGGGAAGGTGCGCGCTCCGCGCGCGGCCAATGATCGGGCCGGAAGTCTCTCCCGCAGGCGGGTTACGGCTCGCGGGTTACGGTGTACAGTCTCCCGTCACCCGCCTCCCGCCACCCGTCTCCCGTCTCTCAGGGAAGCAGATCCGCGACCCGGACCCGCCGGCCGGGAGCCGCCACGGGTGTGACGGCGTCGCCGGGGCCGAGCTCCCGGACCTCGCGGTAGCCCTCCTCCCCTGGCGCGCGATGGACCCGCAGGCGCCCGTGGGGGAGGTCGAGGATCCAGTATTCCGGGATCCCGTGGCGCGCATAGAGCCGCTGCTTGACGTCCGCGTCGAAGGCGAGGCTCGCGTCCGACACCTCCACCACCAGCTCGGCCGAGGCGGGATGCCGTGCCGTGTAGTCGCGCGGGCCGCCCCGCACGACCGAGACGTCGGGCTCGGGCTCCGACCACTCCCCAAGCGCCAGAGGGAGCTGCGCGCGCACGTCGAATCCGGCCCCGAAAGCGCGCTCCAGCGCACGCTGCGCGAGCCGCACGGCGGCGGCGTGCCGGCTTCCCTGCGGCGTCATCTCTATGACCTCCCCGTCCACGAGCTCGACGCGCGTCTCCGGGCCGAGGATGCCCTCTTCGATCAGGCGGTCGTAGAGCGCCCGGGGCCACCGGAAGGCGTGCGGCGACGCCACACGCCCCGTCTCCGCGCCCCTTCCTTCCGCCACGCGCGCCATGCCTCCCGGATAGCACGGTCGGGACGGGCGTGCAAGCGCCGCTCAGGGCCGCGGGCCGGCGGCCAGCGCACGCAGCAGGGCGCGGGCCGCGGGCAGGTCCCAGCGGCGCGCGCCGACGGCGCGCCCGGCGATGCGCCCGTCGGGGCCCACGAGGTAGGTCACGGGCAGCGCGCGCACCTGCCAGCGCCGGCGCGCCCCGCCCTCCGGGTCGAGGAGCACCCGCAGGCCCGCGGCACGTGCGCCCAGCCGACGGAGGAAGCGCCGCACGGGCTCCGTGTCGCGGTCGGCGGCGACGGCGAGCACCACGGCGCCCGCGGGCGCGGCGCGCGCAAGCGCGGCGAGCGCCGGCAGCTCCTCGCGGCAGGGCGCGCACCACGTGGCCCAGAAGTGCACCAGGACCGGTCGGCCGCGCAGCCGCGCAAGATCCACGCGCCCGCCGTCCAGCGCCGGCAGCGCGAGCGCCGGCGCGGTGACGGCCCTGCGGGGCCGCTCGATCCCGAGCGCCCCGTAGGGCTCGTCCCCGGCGGCGGTGGCGGCGAGGGAGAGGAAGAGCGCGAGCGCCAGCGGCGGCGCCCGCCGGAAGGGCGCGCTAAGGGCGCGCATGCGCCCGGAGATAGGCGAGCAGGGTCTCGCGCTCACCCTTGCCGAGCGGCGCCATGCCGCGCTCGGCCATGCGCCGCTCCATCAGCGCGAGCATGGCGGGCCAGTCCGCCGCGCGCAGGCGCGCGGGATGGGGCACGGCGTGGCAGGCACCGCAGCGGGCGCGCATGAGGCGCTCGCCCTCGCTTCCAGGCTCGGGCAGCGGCGTGGGCGCGCCCGCGCATCCCGCCGCGAGCCCCGCCAGCAGCACGACCGTCCACAACCACTTCCGGCGTCCGCGCATCGCCTTCCCCTCCCGTCAGAAGCCCAGTGCCGGCGCCGGCGGCCGCTGGCGGTGGCGCACGCTGCGCCGCGTCGGCACCTCCACGTACCAGGTGAGCGTGACCTGCCAGTCGGTCTCGAGCTGGGGACCGTTCAGGTCCCGGTACAGCGGCAGGCCGACCTGGAGGTTGACGATCTGCAGCGGGACCGGCTGCCACTGCAGGCCCAGGGTGGCGTAGACGGTGCGCCCGCCGTAGTGGTCGGGGTCGTAGGCGGGCGAGACGTATGGCGAGGCCGGGTCGCCGATGGTGGCGCGCCCGGAGGTGCCCGCCGCGACCTCGTCCATCTCGCCGCGGATGCGCCCCTGCCAGCGGGCGTTGACCTGCAGCTCGGCGACGAGGTCGTAGCGGAGCTGGCGCATGAGGTAGAGGTCCGCGCGCGCCTCGTCGCCGAGGCGCCAGTCGCGGTCGTTGTCGTGGAGGCGCGCGGTGTAGCTCAGGTTGGCGCCCCACCACCACGGCGAGCGCGAGCCCTGGAAGAGCACGCCCACGGTGGGGTCAAAGGTGCCGGAGCCGAGCTGCATCCCGTAGGGCAGGAGCTCGCCGCGGCGCGCGGCCACCGGATGGTCGGCGTTGCGCTCGTCGATCGAGCCCGTCGGCAGGCTCAGGCCCAGCAGCAGCGAGGCCTGGCGCGTGGGGATGAGCGGGTCGTCGGCGAAGAGCCGGCGCTTGACCATCAGCATGACGTCGCCCAGTCCCTCCGAGCGCATGGTGAAGCCCGGCACGCCGGTCGCCGCCGCCATCATGGCGTTGAAGCGCATGTCCATGCGGTTGCGCTTCCACATGAGCATGGCGCCGACGAACCAGTCGTCGCTCGCGCTGTAGCCGAGCGCGAGGTGGAGCATGTCCATGTCCATGGCGGTCGGCACGGCCATGTAGTAGCCCATCGCGGGCATGCCGAGCAGCGTGGACGGCGCCACCGGCGAGGTCCCGTCGCGCAGCCCCTCCATGCGCATGCGCATGGGACTGACCTTGAACCGGAACTCGTAGGTCTCGGGCACGCCGCCGCCCGGGATGTTCAGCGGCATGTTGCCACCGCACTTGCCGCAGCACAGGCCGACGTAGGCGTGCGCCGCGGGCGCGGCGAGCAGCGCCGCCGTCACCAGGAGAGCACGTCCGCGCATGGTCGCCTCCTCTCGCTTCCCCGTCCCGGGCGAGCAGCATAGGGAGGCGTGCCGGCCGCGGGGATGCGACGCGTTGCCGCGCGACAATCTGCCGCAGGCCGGCGGCGCCGCGCCATGCATAGAATTTGCAGAGGAA
>WGBS01000123.1 GCA_015494165.1 Gammaproteobacteria bacterium
GTCCAGAGCCGCTGCGGCATGTCGAAGATCCTTTCCTGAACGGCGTCCGCCGCGGCCGGGCACGGCCGCGGAAAGCCAGCATTATAGGGCCTGCGCCGGCGCGGGCGCACGCGCGCCTCAGGCGCGGCGCAGCACCACGGGCTGGAAGCGGGGATCCGCGGCGGCCCGGCGCAGCCGGGCCCGGCCCCACAGCAGCCCCGCGCCCGCGCCCGCGAGGGCGCCCGCGGCCACCGGGCCGTCGGCGGGCCCGGCGAGCAGCGCGGCGGCGAACCCCCCGGCCAGGAGGCCGGCGAGCGGCACCAGGTAGACCAGCACCGAGCCGCGCACCAGCGCGCCCTCCGCGAGGCCCACCACCACCTCGTCGCCGGGTCGCGCCCCGGCGCGGTTGAGCGCCCGCACGCGCCGGCGCCGCCGCGCGAGCCACGCCTGCAGGCTCGCGGTGCCGCAGCCGCCGCGCGCGGCGCAGGTGCCGCAGGCCCCGCCGCCCGATGCCTCGATCCACGCGTAGCGGCCCTCGACGGCCACCACGCGCCCGCGCTCCTCGATCATCGCCTCACACGGCGCGTGCTGCGCGCCACCATCTCCACGGTCACCGGCGGCACCTCGCCCACGGCAGTCACCTGATAGCCCTCGACGCGCGCCCCGAAGGCGCTCATCGCCCCCATGCGCGACAGCCCCTCCATGAAGCCCTCGTCCGCGTCCGGCCGGTCGATGTAGACCGACACCGAGGCGAGGCCGTCGCTCAGCATCAGGTGCTCCACCGGCCGCCGCCCGGCCGGCAGGCGACCCACACGCCGCATGGTGAGCTCGAAGCCCGGCGGCGCCGCGGCCACGGTCCACTGGCCCGCCTCGGCCAGGGCCTCGCCGCCGTCCGCCGTGGGCTCCGTGTACCAGGTGTAGCCGGCGCGCGGGAGCGCCGGGTGCAGCAGCGCCTCCGGGATGGGCCCGCCGATCTCGATGTGGGTGAACATCATCTGCTCGACCGGCGCGCCGGCGCTGTCGACCACGTCGAACTTGAGCGGGAGGCGGCTCTCCTCGTCGATCCAGAAGCGGTAGCCGTAGCGGTAATGGTCGCGCGCGCGCACCTCGACGATGCGCACCGCACGCCCGGCGACGCGGTCGTGCCCGTCGAGCACCAGCGCGTAGTGGCGCTCGATGCGCCCGAGGTCGAGGGGCAGCGTGCCCGGGAAGACCCGCCGCGGACGGCTCTTCTCCACCAGCACCGCGCGGGAGTCGGGCAGCACGCAGGTCACGCGCTGCGGGTCGCGCAGGACCTCGCGCGGGACGCCGTTGAGCGAGACGATGCGCTCGTGCTCGCCGTCGCGCGCGGCACGGTGCACCAGGCGCATGGCCTCGAGCTGCCGGCCATGCAGGTAGACGAGGACTCCCTGGTAGTCGAGGCTGCGCAGCGCCCGGCTCATGTCCGCGAGCCAGGCGCGCGGGTCCTCGCCCTCCCCCGCCCAGGCGAGGGGCACGGCCAGCGCCATCCACAGCGTGGCCGCGGCGCCCCAGCGTGCGGCCGCCTCAGCGCTGCGGGTCATAGGCGACGATCCGCGCATAGGGCATGACGCCCTGGAAGACGGCCGCACGCGCGTTCTCGTTGTGGCTGACGAGGTAGCCGTTGAGGCGCCGCTCCACCGCGGGCCGCACGTGCTCCCAGCGCGTGGTGCCCGCCGCCTCGACGGCGACGGACGCCACCTCGGGCGCGCGGCGCTCGGGCGCCGGCCCGCCGCGCAGCGCGATCACCGCCACTGCCGCCACCGAGGCCGCCAGCGCCAGCCCGGCCGTGAGCCACCGCCGGCCTGCCGCCGGACCCGCCGGTGCGGGAGCCGCGGGCGCCCGCGCCGGCAGCCGCGCCCGCACCCGCGCGGGAAGCCCCGGGTCGAGGGCGCCACGCGGGAGCCGCCCGCGCAGGGCCTCGCCGATAAGGTGGTAGCGTTCCCAGCGCGCGCGCAGCGCGCCGTCCGCCGCCAGGCGCGCGACGAGGACGCGCGTCTCGCGCACGTCGAGCTCGCCGTCGACCAGCGCCGAGAGCCGCTCGAGCAGCGCCTCGTCGGTGCCGTGGTGATGCCCTTCCTCGCTCATCGTTCCCGCTCCGGCCGCCTCACTCCAGCAGGGGCTTGAGGCGGCGGTTGATGGCTTCGCGTGCCCGGAAGATCCGCGACCGCACCGTGCCGATGGGGCAGCCCATCGCCTGGGCGATCTCCTCGTAGCTCAGGCCCTCGACCTCGCGCAGCGTCAGCGCCGTGCGCAGGTCCTCCGGCAGCTCCTCGATGGCCTCCGCCACCGCGCGCTCGATCTCCTCGGTCAGCAGCAGGCGCTCCGGCGTGTCGTACTCCTTGAGCCGCGACTCCTGCGCCAGCTGCACGGCCTCCTCGGCGTCCACGTCCTCCTCCGGCGGCCTGCGGCTGCGTGCCGCGAGGTGGTTCTTGGCCGTGTTCACCGCGATACGATAGAGCCAGGTGTAGAAGGCGCTGTCGCCGCGGAAGCCCGGCAGGGCGCGGTAGGCCTTGAGGAAGGCCTCCTGCGCCACGTCCAGGGCCTCGGAGGGGTCCGGGATGTAGCGCTGGATGAGGCCCACGATCTTGTGCTGGTACTTGCGCACCAGCGCATCGAAGGCCTCACGCTCGCCCCGCTTCGCCCGCTCGACGAGCTGCGCGTCGACGCTCGCCTCCTGACCCATCCGCGGGCCACCCTCCGTCGCCCGGGGGCAAGTCCCTATGCCCGTTGCTGTAGACCACCGGCGGCGCCGCGAGTTTCACCCGCGGCCCGCCGCCCTTCGCCCGCGGCCCCGCGGCCGCTATAGTGTGCGAACCATAACCGAGGGCCCGCTCCCGTGACCACCGGCCAGCGCAGCTACGACGTGCTCGTGATCGGCAGCGGCGCCGCGGGCCTGGGCGTGGCCCTGCGGCTCGCGGGCCGGGCCCGCGTGGGCGTGCTCTCCAAGGGCGCCCCGGACGAGGGCGCCACGGCCATGGCCCAGGGCGGGGTTGCGGCGGTCCTCGACCCGGGCGACTCGATCGAGGCCCACGTGCGCGACACGCTCGCGGCCGGGGCCGGGCTGTGCCACGAGGCGGTGGTGCGCCACGTGGTCGAGCGCGGCCCGGGGGCGATTCGCTGGCTGCTCGATCTCGGGGTGCCCTTCACGGTGGAGGCGACCGAGGACGGGCAGGTCCGCTACCACCTCACGCGCGAGGGCGGCCACAGCCACCGCCGCGTCATCCACGCCGCCGACGCCACGGGCCGCGCCATCGAGCGCACCCTCCTCGAGCGCGCGCGGGCGGCGCCCGACGTGGAGCTGCTGCCGGAGCGCGTGGCCGTGGACCTCGTCACCGCCGCCCGCCTCGGCCTGCCCGGCCGCGACCGGGTGCTGGGCGCGTACGTGCTCGACCGGCGCAGCGGGCGCGTCGAGGCCATCGGCGCGCGCGCGGTGGTGCTCGCCACGGGCGGCGCCAGCAAGGTCTACCTCTACACCAGCAACCCGGATTGCGCCACCGGCGACGGCATCGCCATGGCCTGGCGGGCGGGCTGCCGCGTGGCGAACATGGAGTTCATGCAGTTCCACCCGACCTGCCTCTACCACCCGCAGGCCAAGTCCTTCCTGATCACGGAGGCCGTGCGGGGCGAGGGCGGGCGGCTGCTGCTGCCGGACGGCACCCCTTTCATGCACCGCTTCGACCCGCGCGGGGAGCTCGCCCCGCGCGACATCGTCGCGCGTGCCATCGACCACGAGATGAAGCGCCTCGGCATCGACTACGTGCTGCTGGACATCAGCCACAAGCCGGCCGAGTTCGTCCGCCGCCACTTTCCCAACGTCTACGCGCGCTGCCTCGAGTTCGGCTACGACATGACCCGCGAGCCCATCCCCGTGGTGCCGGCCGCCCACTACACCTGCGGCGGCGTGATGACGGACCTGCGCGCGCGCACCGACCTCGAGGGGCTCTACGCCGTGGGCGAGGTGGCGCACACGGGGCTGCACGGGGCCAACCGCATGGCGAGCAACTCCCTGCTCGAGTGCCTGGTCTTCGCCCAGGCCTGCGCCGAGGACCTGCGCGCGCGCCTGGACGCGCTGCCCCCGCCCCCGGCGCTGCCCGAGTGGGACGAGAGCCGCGTGACGGACTCCGATGAGATGGTGGTGGTGTCCCACAACTGGGACGAGCTGCGCCGCTTCATGTGGGACTACGTCGGGATCGTGCGTACCACCAAGCGCCTGCAGCGCGCCAAGCGCCGCGTCGACCTGCTGCTCGCCGAGATCGAGGAGTACTACGGCAACTTCCGGGTCACTGCGGACCTGCTGGAGCTGCGCAACCTGGCCCTGGTGGCCGACCTCATCATTCGCTCGGCGCTCGCGCGGCGCGAGTCGCGCGGGCTGCACTACACCCTCGACCACCCGCAGCCCGACGAGTCCGCTCCGCCCCGCGACACTGTGCTCTCGCCACCGCCGCGCCCGGTGCGGGCGGCTGGTGCCGCGGGCCCGGCGGGCAGGCAGTAGCCAGGTACCGGTCTGCGGTCTGCGGTCTGCGGTCCGCGGTCTGCGGTCCGCGGTCTGCAGATGGCGGTTAGCGGTGCTTCAGCTCTTTCGCAAGTATTCCCTTCAAGCGGTTGTGATGCCGTCTCTTTTCCTGCGAGGAAAGATGGAGGCGCTGGCGCAGGCGGCGGTGGGCGTGCGCGCCCAGGGCCCTCCTCGTCCACAGGGCGGTGACGCGCCCCGCACCCTCGGTGCGCCACTCGAGCGCCGTCCAGGGGCCGAGCGGCTGCCAGCGCACGAGCCGTGCCTCGAGGGGATCGCCTTCGGCGGCGAGCCACAGGCTCCAGCCGCCGTCGCTGCGCCACAGCGCGCGGCGTACCCGGGGGCGCCCGCGCGCGAGCAGGCCCTCGAGGCCGAGAGCGGCGAGGGCCGAGACGGCGGCGGCCGCAGGAGGGAGCGCCAGGAGGAGCGCGAGCGCGGCCGCCGCCCGCACGGCCAGGCCGAGCCGGCCCGGGGCGGGATCAGGACCCGGCTCGAGCCGCAGCGGCGGCGCGGATCGCCCGGACGACACGCGCGATCTCCCCGTCCATGGGGACGGACTCCCCCAGCAGCCAGCCGGCGAGCACCGGATCGGGGTGCTCCAGGAGACGCACGAAGGCTGCGCGCCCGGCCTCGTCGAGCTCTGCGTGGCCGCGCTCCAGGAAGGCCCCGAGGAGCAGCTCGAGCTCCTTCATGCCGCGCCGGCAGCGCCAGCGCAGCCTCCGCGCCTCCTCTCCCGCGTCCTCCCAGGCCATGTTCCGGTCCTCACAGCGCCTCGCGCAGCATGCGGCGGCGGATGCGCGCGATGGCGCCGCTCGGATCCAGCCCCTTGGGGCAGACCTCGGTGCAGTTCATGATCGTGTGGCAGCGGAACAGCCGCCAGGGACCGTCGAGGTCGTCGAGCCGCGCCTCGGTGGCGCGGTCGCGGCTGTCCTCGATCCAGCGTGCCGCGGCGAGCAGCGCCGCCGGACCGAGAAAGCGCTCCGGGTTCCACCAGAAGGAGGGGCAGGCGGTCGAGCAGCAGGCGCAAAGGATGCACTCGTAGAGGCCGTCGAGGCGCGCGCGCTCGGCCGGCGTCTGGCGGCGCTCGACTTCGGGCACGGGCTCGTCGTTCTGCAGCCAGGGACGGATCGAGCGGTACTGGCGGTAGAAGGGCCCCATGTCCACCACCAGGTCGCGGATCACGGGCAGCCCCGGCAGGGGCCGCACCGTCACCGGCTCGCTCAGGCCTGCGAGCGGCGTGATGCAGGCGAGCCCGTTGCGCCCGTTGATGTTCATGCCGTCGGAGCCGCACACCCCCTCGCCGCAGGAGCGCCGGAAGCTGAGGCTGTCGTCCTGCGCCTTGAGCAGCAGCAGCGCGTCGAGCAGCATCATGCCGGGCTCGATGAGGGCGTCGTCGAGCTCGTAGTCCTGCATGCGCGGGGCGCTGTCGCGCTCGGGGTCGTAGCGGTAGATCCGGAAGCGCATGGCGCGGCTCCTCAGTAGACGCGCTCCTTCGGCGGGAAGGGCTCGACGGTCAGCGGCTTGAGGCGCACGGGCTTGTAGTCGAGGCGCTGGCCCTCGCGGTAGTAGAGAGTGTGGCGCAGCCAGTGGACGTCGTCGCGCTCGGGGTGGTCCGTGCGCGAGTGGGCGCCGCGCGACTCGGTGCGCGCCTCGGCCGAGATCACGGTGGCGAGCGCGCACTCCATCAGGTTCTCGAGCTCGAGCGCCTCCACGCGCGCGGTGTTGAAGACGCGGCTGTGGTCGCCGAGCACGGCGTGCTCGAGGCGCTCGGCGAGCGCGCGCACCTTCTCCACGCCCTCGGCCAGCACCTCGGCGTTGCGGAACACCCCGCAGTGCTGCTCCATGACCTCCTGCAGCTCGCGCCGGATCTCGGCCACGGACTCGCCCTCGCCCTTGCGCTCCCAGCGCGCGAGGCGCGCGAGCGCGCGCTCGACGCTGTCGCCCCGCGTGGGGCGGTGGTAGCGGTTCTCCTCCAGGTACTCGATCATGCGGTTGGCCGCCGCGCGCCCGAAGACGAGGATGTCGAGCAGGGAGTTGCCGCCGAGGCGGTTCGCGCCGTGCACCGAGACGCAGGCGCATTCGCCGGCGGCGAACAGGCCCGGCACCGGCTCCTCCGGGCCGTGGCGCTCCGGCACCACCACCTCGCCGAAGCGGTTGGTGGGAATGCCGCCCATGGTGTAGTGCGCCGTCGGATAGACCGGGATCGGCGACTCGATGGGGTCCAGATGGAGGAAGGTCAGGCACATGTCGCGGATGCCCGGCAGGCGGCTCTTGATCACGTCGGCGCCGAGGTGGTCGAGCTTGAGCAGCACATGGTCGCCGCGCGGGCCGCAGCCGCGGCCCTCGCGCACCTCGGTGGCGATGGCGCGGCTGACCACGTCGCGGCTCGCGAGATCCTTGGCGTGGGGCGCGTAGCGCTCCATGAAGCGCTCGCCCTCGCTGTTGACGAGATAGCCGCCCTCGCCGCGCGCGCCCTCCGTGATGAGCATGCCCTTGCCGGCGATGCCCGTGGGATGGAACTGGAAGAACTCCATGTCCTGGAGCGGGATGCCGGCGCGCAGGGCCATGGCGTGGCCGTCGCCGGTGTTGATGAGGGCGTTGGTCGTCGTGCGGTAGAGCTGCCCCGCCCCGCCCGTGGCGAGCAGCGTCGCCTTGGCCTCGATCAGCAGCGGCTCGCCGCTGGCGATGTCGAGCACCACCGCGCCGAGCACATAGCCCTCGTCGTCGCGCACCAGGTCGAGGGCGAAATACTCGTCGAAGAAGTGCGTGCGCGCGCGGATGTTCTGCTGGTAGAGGGTGTGGAGGATGGCGTGGCCGGTGCGGTCGGCGGCGGCACAGGTGCGCGCCGCCTGCGCGCCGCCGAAGGCCTGGCTCTGGCCGCCGAAGGGGCGCTGGTAGATGCGCCCGTCGTCGAGGCGCGAGAAGGGCACGCCGAAGTGCTCGAGCTCGTAGACCACGCGCGGCGCCGCCCGGCACATGTACTCGATGGCGTCCTGGTCGCCGAGGTAGTCGCTGCCCTTGACGGTGTCGAACATGTGCCAGTGCCAGTTGTCGGGGAGCACGTTGCCGAGGGCGGCGTTGACCCCGCCCTGGGCCGCGACCGTGTGCGAGCGCGTGGGGAAGACCTTGGAGACCACGGCGACGTGGGCCTCCGCCTCGGCGAGCTGCAGCGCCGCGCGCAGGCCGCCCCCGCCCGCGCCGATGATGAGCGCGTCGAAGCGCCGCTTGGGGATGCGCGTCGTCATCGCGGCCCTCTCACGTGAGCCCCACCAGGATGCGCAGGCCCCACCAGGCGAAGGCGGCGAGCGCCAGCAGCACCAGCGCCAGGAGCGCAAGCCGCAGCGCGGGGGAATGCACGTAGTCGAGGATGACGTCGCGCACGCCCACCCAGGCATGCAGCAGCAGCGCGGCGAGCGCGAGCCCGAAGGCGGTGTTGACGGCCGGCCGCGCCACCCACGCGCGCCAGGCGGCGGCATCGGCGGGCGGGGCGAGCAGCAGCTTGCCGGTGAGGAGCAGGACGAAGAGCGCCAGGTAGAGCGCGCTGAGGCGCTGCACCGCCCATGCCCGCAGGCCCGACGCGCGACGGCTCACGGCACGAGCCCCCAGGCGGCGGCGAGCAGCCCCGCTGCCCCCGCCGCCACCGCGACCCAGGCGCTCGCGCGCCCGGCGCGCACGCCATGGCCGAGGAGCCCCGCGTCCATCAGCAGGAAACGCACGCCGGCGGCAAGGTGATGCGCCAGCGCCCAGGCGAGCGCCGCCAGCGCCAGCCGCGCGGGCCACGACGCGAGCGCCGCACGGACCTGCGCGAAGCCCTCCGGGCCTTCGAGGGAATGCCCCAGCACCCAGAGGGCGAGCGGGATCGCGAGGAACAGCAGCAGCCCCGAGGCACGGTGCAGGATGGAGGCGATGGCGCCGGGCGGCCAGCGCATCGCCCGCAGGTCGAGGAACACCGGCCTGCCGCCCCTACGCATCTCGCCTACTCCTCGCTCCCTGGCCGCGCATTCGGCCGCGCCCGCCAAATCTTGAGCCCGCACGCCCGCGCGCGCAAGCGGCGCGGGCGCCGGCCCCCCATGGAAGGAGCGCGCGCCTTTGGCGTAACATGAGGCGCCTTCCCGGTCCCCTGGGGGCGATCCCATGAAGCCCGAATGGAAGCGGTTCCTGGTCGACCGCGGCGCCGAGCTCGATGCCGAGGAGCGGGTGCTGCACTACGGCAACCCGGACCTCGAGCTGCGCGTGGTCACCTCGGGCGACGTCATCTGCGACCTCTCGCACCTGGGCCTGCTGGCGGCGCACGGCGAGGACGCGCGCGACTTCCTGCAGGCGCAGCTCACCAACGACGTGCGTCAGGTCAGCGAGACGCGCAGCCAGCTCAGCGCCTACTGCACGCCCAAGGGCCGCATGCTCGCGGTCTTCCGTCTCTTCGAGCGCGAGGGGCATCTCTACCTGGAGATGCCGCGCCCGCTCGTGGAGCCGACCCTCGCCCGCCTGCGCAAGTACGTGCTGCGCTCGCGGGTGGTGCTGGAGGACGCCAGCGACGGTCTCGTGCGCATGGGCCTCTCGGGGCCCAAGGCCGAGCGCGAGCTCGCCGAGGCGGCCGGCACCGCGCCCCCGGCCGAGGTCGACGGGGTGGTGCACGCCGACGGCCTCACGATCATCCGCATTCCGGGCCCGCATCCGCGCTTCGAGATCCACGGCGAGCTGGAGCCGGTGCGGCGGGTGTGGACCCGGCTCGACGTGCGCGCCGCCCCCGTGGGCGTGGAGCCGTGGACCCTGCTCGACATCCTCGCCGGCATCCCGACCGTGCTGCCGCCGACGGTGGAGGCCTTCGTCCCGCAGATGGCCAACCTGCACGCGGTCGGCGGCCTCAGCTTCGAGAAGGGCTGCTATCCGGGCCAGGAGGTCGTGGCCCGCATGCAGTACCTGGGCAAGCTCAAGCGGCGCATGTACCGCTTCCACGTCGACGGCGAGCGTGCCCCGAGCCCCGGCGACGACCTCTACGCCCCGGCCGGCGACGTCCCGGACCAGAGCGTGGGCAAGGTCGTGGCGGCGGCGCCGTGGCCCGACGGCGGCTGGGAGCTGCTCGCCGTGGTGCAGATCGCGAGCGCCGAGGGCGGCGGGACGCTGCACCTGGGCTCGCCCGAGGGCCCGTCCCTCGAGCCGCGCCCCCTGCCCTACGCCCTGCCCGAGCCCCGCCGCGCCTGAGCCGGGCTCAAGCGGGCGGCGGTGCGGCCGATAGCCTCCCGGGAGGTCCCATCCCACCGGAGGCTACATGAACGCGCAAGCCGATAGCCTGGTCCGCACGCTGCTCGAGGACCTGGACGCCGGGCGGCTGGAGCTGCCCACCCTGCCGGAGGTCGCGTTGCGCGTGCGCGACGTGGTCGAGTCCGAGTCGAGCTCGGCGCGGGACATCGCGGAGGCGGTCTCCAGCGACCCGGCCCTGGCCGCACGTCTCATCCAGGTCAGCAACTCGCCCCTGTACCGCGGCCGGCGCGAGATCGACGACGTGCAGAGCGCCGTCGTGCGCCTCGGGCGCGAGCTGGTGCGGACCCTGGTCACCAGCCTCGCCATGCGGCAGATGTTCCAGGCCACGACCGAGGCCGTGGACCGGCGCCTGCGCGAGCTCTGGTCGCACAGCGTGCAGGTCGCGGCCATCAGCCGGGCGCTGGCCGGCCAGCAGGGGCTCGTGCCGGACCGCGCCATGCTCGCCGGCCTCGTGCACGACGTGGGCGCGCTGCCGCTGCTGGTGCGCGCGGAGGAGGACGAGGTGCTCCTCGCCGACGAGGCGGCCTTCGACGCCCTCGTGCGCGAGCTCCATCCCGCGCTGGGGCGCGCCATCCTCGAGCGCTGGGGGCTGCCCGACTACCTCGTGGCCGTGGCCGCCGAGCACGAGGACCTCGCCCGCGACCCCGGCACCCCTCCGGACTACGTCGACGTCGTCATCGTCGCCAACCTGCAGAGCCGCATGGGATCGGAGCACCCGCACGCGGCCGTGGAGTGGTCGCGGGTGGCGGCGCTCCGGCGCCTGGGGCTCGCCGACGACGTCAGCACGGTGGAGCTCGCCGCCGGGAGCGACGAGGCCCGCGAGGTCGAGGCGCTCCTGTCCGGTTGACAGCCTACAGTCGGCGGCCGGCGGTCTGAGGCGGCAGGACCGAGAGGCGGGCGTCGGGAGACGAGGGGGGGCCTGCACACCGTGACCCGTCCCCCGTGCCCCGTACCCCGTCTCCAGTCAACTCCCACGGAGACAGAGGCGGGAGGCGGGGATCGGGAGACGAGAGTTGGTGCGCACTGCGCGCGGCCCTTGGCCTCCCGATCGGGGCTGGACGCCCCTCCCACAAAGCGGGTTGCGGCTTGCAGGCTACGGTGTACGGTGACCCGTCTCCTGTGCACTCCCGCTGCGGCAGAGGCGAGGAACGGGGGTCGGGAGGCGAGGGGTGGCGCGCGCTACGCGCGCGGCCTTTCGATCTTTCCCGTAACCCGTCTCCCGTAACCCGTCTCCCGTCACCGCTCCGGGCGCATGTGCGGGAAGAGGATGACGTCGCGGATGGAGGGCGAGTCGGTGAAGAACATGACGAGACGGTCGATGCCGATACCCTCCCCCGCGGTGGGCGGCATGCCGTACTCCAGCGCACGGATGAAGTCGGCGTCGTAGTACATGGCCTCGTCGTCGCCCGCGGCACGCTGGCGTGCCTGCTCGCGGAAGCGCTCGGCCTGGTCCTCGTAGTCGTTGAGCTCCGAGAAGCCGTTGGCGATCTCGCGGCCGGCGAGGAAGAGCTCGAAGCGGTCGGTGTAGAAGGGGTCCTCGGCGCTGCGCCGCGCCAGCGGCGAGACCTCGGTCGGGAAGTGGGTGACGAAGGTCGGGTCGAGGAGCGTCTCCTCGACCGTCTTCTCGAAGATCTCGAGCTGGATCTTCCCCGGGCCCCACGAGTCCTCCACGGGCACGCCCAGGCGCTCGGCCACGCGGCGCGCGCTCTCGGCCTCGCGCAGCGCGCGGGCCTCGATCCCGGGGTTGCGCTCGAGGATGGCGTCGAGCAGGCGCACCCGGCGGAAGGGCCGGCCGAGATCATAGTCGCGCCCCTGGTAGCGCACCACCGTCGAGCCCGCGACCTCGCGTGCGAGCCCTTGCAGCATCTCCTCGGTCAGGTCCATGAGGTCGCGGTAGTCCGCGTAGGCCCAGTAGAACTCGAGCATGGTGAACTCGGGGTTGTGGCGCGAGGACAGCCCCTCGTTGCGGAAGTTGCGGTTGATCTCGTAGACCTTCTCGAAGCCGCCCACCACCAGCCGCTTGAGGTAGAGCTCGGGCGCGATCCGCAGATAGAGGTCCATGTCGAGTGCGTGGTGGTGCGTGACGAAGGGACGTGCCGTGGCGCCGCCCGGGATGGGCTGCATCATCGGCGTCTCGACCTCGACGAAGCCGCGCTCGTCCAGGAAACGGCGGATCCAGGCGACGATGCGCGAGCGCACGAGAAAGGTGCGGCGCACCTCGGGGTTGACGATGAGGTCCACGTAGCGCTGGCGGTAGCGCTGCTCCTGGTCCTGCAGCCCGTGCCACTTCTCGGGCAGCGGTCGCAGGGCCTTGGTCAGCATGCGCAGGCGCTCGGCACGCACCGTGAGCTCGCCCGTGCGCGTGCGGATCAGGGTGCCCTCGACGCCGACGATGTCGCCCACGTCCCAGCCCTTGCGGAACTCGCGGTAGGCCTCCTCGCCCACGGCGTCGCGCTGGACCATGACCTGGATGCGGCCGCTCATGTCCTGAAGCTGCAGGAAGCTCACCTTGCCCATGACGCGCTTGGCGACGATGCGCCCCGCGACGCGCACGCGCACGGGCTCCGCCTCCAGCGCCGCGGCATCGCGCCCGTCATAGGCCGCGTGCAGCTCGGCGGCGAGCGCGTCGCGGCGGAAGTCGTTGGGGAAGGCCTCGCCGCGCTCGCGCAGCGCGGCGAGCTTGCGGCGGCGCTCCTCGATCAGCGTCTGCTCGTCAGCCATGTCGATCCCCTTGCAAGCCGCGCCGGCGCGGCACGCCGGCGCCCCCCCTGCGGCCGCGGCCGGTTTCCGCGGCGCAACCGCCGCCCGCCTAGAGCCCGCGCCGCAGGCTCTCCTCCAGGAAGCGGTCGATGTCGCCGTCCAGCACCGCCTGGGTGTTGCCCACCTCCACTCCGGTGCGCAGGTCCTTGATGCGCGACTGGTCGAGCACGTAGGAGCGGATCTGGTTGCCCCAGCCGATGTCGGCCTTGCTCTCCTCGAGCTTCTGCTGCTCGGCGCGGCGCTTGGCGAGCTCGAGCTCGTAGAGGCGCGCGCGCAGCTGCTTCATGGCCTGGGCCTTGTTCTTGTGCTGGGAGCGGTCGTTCTGGCACTGCACGACGATCCCGGTGGGCAGGTGCGTGATGCGCACCGCCGACTCGGTGCGGTTGACGTGCTGGCCACCGGCGCCACACCTCCTTCGCGGCGGTCTACGTCTCGCCCGAGGTGGACGACGACATCGAGATCGAGATCAACCCTGCGGATCTCCGCATCGACGTCTACCGCGCGAGCGGCGCGGGCGGCCAGCACGTCAACCGCACCGAGTCGGCGGTGCGCATCACGCACCTGCCGACCGGGATCGTCGTGCAGTGCCAGAACGACCGCTCCCAGCACAAGAACAAGGCCCAGGCCATGAAGCAGCTGCGCGCGCGCCTCTACGAGCTCGAGCTCGCCAAGCGCCGCGCCGAGCAGCA
>WGBS01000124.1 GCA_015494165.1 Gammaproteobacteria bacterium
GCGCCGGCGCGCGCACCCGCCGCTGGCGCTGGTCGGCAAGGGCGTGTGCTTCGACACCGGCGGCGTCAACCTCAAGACGGCGCGCCACATGCAGGGAATGCACGCCGACATGCAGGGAAGCGCGGTCGTCCTCGGCACGCTCGCCGCGCTGACCGAGCTCCGCTGGCCGGGGCCGGTGGACGCCTGGCTCGCCGTCGCCGAGAACCTGGTGGGCCCCGAGGCCTACCGCCCCCACGAGGTGGTGCGCGCCGCCGACGGCACGGCCATCGAGGTGGTGCACACCGACGCCGAGGGCCGCATGCTGCTCGCCGACGCGCTCGCGCTCGCCGCGCGCGCGCGGCCGGCCGCCATCCTCGACTACGCGACGCTCACGGGCGCGTGCATCTACGCCCTAGGCCCGCGCATGAGCGGCGTGTTCAGCAACCGCGAGGCGCTGCACGCGCCGCTGGTCGAGGCCGGACGCGAGAGCGGCGAGCGGGTCTGGCCCTTCCCGACCGAGCCCGACTACGACGAGGCGCTGCGCAGCGAGGTCGCCGACGTCAAGCAGTGCACCCTCGAGGGCGAGGCCGACCACATCCTCGCCGCGCGCTTCCTCTCGCGCTTCGTGCCGAAGGAGATCCCCTGGGTGCACGTGGACCTCGCCGCCGCCGAGCACAAGGGGGGGCTCGCGCACGTGCCCACGCGCTTCACGGGCTTCGGCGTGCGCTGGACGCTCGCCCTGCTGGGCGATCCCGCGCGCCGCGCACGCCTGCTGGGGGCGGCGCGGTGAGGCGGGCGGCGGCGCTCCTCGCCGTCGTGCTCTGCGCGTTGCCGCCCGCCGCCACGGCGGCCGAGGGCTACGCCGAGGTGCGCTCCCCGCGCGGGGTGACGGTGCCCGTGTGGCACGGGACGCCCGACACCCCCTGGGCCACGGCGGTGCTGCTGCCGGGCGGGGGCGGCGCGCTCGAGCTCGCGCCCGGCGGCATCGGCCGCATGCGCGCCAACACGGTGGTCCGCGCGCGCGGCCTGCTCGCCGCGGCGGGCATCGCCTTCGCCATCCCGGACGCGCCTTCCGACCGCGGCGACCTCGCCAACTTCCGCCTCACGGCCCGGCACGCCGCGGACCTGGGCGCGGTCGTCGCGTGGCTGCGCGCGCGGCACCCGGGGGTCCCGGTGTGGCTGGTCGGCGTCTCGCGCGGGGCGATCTCGGCCGCGGCCGCCGCGGCGCGCCTCGGCCCGCCGCCGCAGGGGCCGGACGGCGTCGTGCTGCTCTCGGCGGTGACGGGCGCCACCTCCTGGGGCGGCGACACGGTGCTCGATGCCGCCCTCGAGCGCATCCGGGTGCCGGCGCTGGTGGTGCATCACGCGCGCGACGGCTGCGACGTCTCGCCGCTGCCGGGCGCGCGCACGGTGCTGCGGCGCCTGCGGCGGGCGCCGCGGCGCGAGCTGATCGTCCTGCGCGGCGGCGACGACGAGGACCTCAATCCCTGCCGCGCGCGCACGCACCACGGCTTCCTCGGGCTCGAGCCCGAGCTCGTGCAGCGGGTGGCGGCGTGGATGCGCGCCGCGGGCGGGCCTCAGTGACCCATGCCGCCGAACATGAGGCCCACGCCCATCATGCCTACGGCGCTCAGGACCGTGACCACGACCGCGACGATGGCGGCGACGCCTCCGACCGTGAAGAAGGTCTTGAGCTTGCCCATCGCCTGCGCGGCCGCTCCGCCGTCCCCGCCTTCGGCGCGGTCGAGGGCCGTCGCGGCCTGGTACAGGACCACGCCGAGCCAGATCGGCAGCCAGGCGACGACGATCCCCCAGATGGTGAGCACCATCATGGCGCCATCGATGACGAGAAGCACCGCCAGCACCTTCATCCAGGTGCGGGCCTCCATGAGGGGCGCGAGTAGGTTGTTGTCGTTGCTCATGCGCCGCATTCCTCCCCGAGTGGCTTGCGGTAGGATGCCACGCATACGGTAGCCGGAAGCGGCCGCCGCCGCCACCGCCCGGAGCCTCGCCCATGCAGCTCACGCTGACCCGCCCCGACGACTGGCACGTGCACCTGCGCGACGGGCCGGTGCTCGCGCGCGTGCTGCCGCACACGGCCGCGCGCTTCCGCCGCGCGGTCGTCATGCCGAACCTGAGGCCGCCGGTGGCGACGGCGGAGGCGCTGCGCGCCTACCGCGCGCGCATCCTCGCGGCGCTCCCGCCGGGAGCGGACTTCGATCCGCTGATGACGCTCTATCTCACGGACCGCACCACGCCGGCCGAGGTCGCCGCGGCGGCGGCCGCGGGCGCCTTCGCCGCCAAGCTCTATCCCGCGGGCGCCACCACGCACTCGGACGCCGGCGTGACGGACCTGCAGCGTCTGGACCCCGTGCTCGAGGCGCTCGCGGAGCACGGGCTCGCGCTGCTCGTCCACGGCGAGGTCACGGACCCGGACGTGGACGTCTTCGACCGCGAGGCGGTGTTCGTCGAGCGCGAGCTCGCGCCGCTCGTCGAGCGCCACCCGCGCCTGCGCGTGGTGCTCGAGCACGTGACCACGGCCGAGGGCGTGGACTTCGTGCGGGCGGCACCGCCGCGCGTGGCGGCCACCGTCACCGCGCACCACCTGCTCATGAACCGCAACGCCCTGTTCGAGGGCGGCCTGCGCCCGCACCACTACTGCCTGCCCGTGCTCAAGCGCGAGCGCCACCGCCGCGCGCTGCTGGAGGCCGTGGCCGAGGGCCATCCGCGCTTCCTCCTCGGCACCGACAGCGCCCCGCACCCGGCCCGCGCCAAGGAGAGCGCCTGCGGCTGCGCCGGAATCTACACCGCGCACGCGGCCCTCGAGCTCTACGCCGAGGCCTTCGAGGAGGCCGGCGCACTCGAGCGGCTCGAGGCCTTCGCCGCCTTCCACGGGCCCGACTTCCACGGCCTGCCGCGCAACACGGGGACCGTCACGCTCGTGCGCGAGCCCTGGACCGTGCCCGCGGCCTACGGCGAGGGCCCCGAGCGCATCGTGCCACTGCGCGCCGGTGCCACGGTGCGCTGGCGCCTGGCCGGCGGCAGCGGAATGTGACGGGGCTCACACCGCGAGGCCGGCCGCCCGGGCGACGATCCCGGCCGTCCCGCCACAGGGAGGAAAGGCACGATGAGGGAACGACGTCCCGCACCCGCCCTGCGCGCGCTGGCCGCCCTCGCCCTGCTCGCCGCGCTGGCGACCGCCCGCGCCGGGGACACGAAGCTGTGGGTCGGCTTCTACCACGAATCGCCGTCGGCCGATCCGGACCCCACCGCCGGCCTGCTGCTCGCCTGCCTGCCGGAGCACGCGGGCACCTTCCGCGCGGTCATGGTCTTCTCCTTCACCGGCTGCACGCCCGGCATCGACGCGGGCGTCGTCGAGGGCCGTGTCGGGCCACCCGAGGCCGGGGCGCGCACGGTGGAGGGCCGCTGGTCCGGCCGCGTCGACGGCCAGCCCCTGTCGGGGTCCTTCTCCGGCGTCCGGCACACGGGCCTGGTGCCCATCACGGCAGGGCACCACGCGGGCACACACGATCTGCAGGGCGAGTGGTCGCTCGACGGCGGCGGGCGCTGGGTGGGGACCCCGGGGCCCGAGGAATGCGGCTACCACGTCGGCGGCCGCGGCCACTGGCGGCTGGTGCCGCCCGGGACCGCCACCCACGGCATCGTTCTTGGCCGCATGGACACCTGGGCCGAAACCCAGATCGACCACCTCAACCTGGACTGGCACTCGCCCCTGCCCGCGGACGCCTACGTGCTGGCGGTGGTCCACCCCGAGACCTTCTGCCGCGAGCTCGGGCGCCTCGGCGGCGATCCCGCGCGGCTGGCCGGCGCGCTGCCGCGCGCGGTCGCCTGGGCCGGGGCCACCGACGCCACCCGCATCCACCTCGGCGGCGGACCGCGCTACGCGCGGGTGCCGCCCGGGCACACGGTGCTCGAGGCCTTCCGCGGCACGGCACGCCTGCAGGGCACGCCGGGGCTGCCCTCCCCGCTGGCGGTCCTCATGCCGGGCCGTGGGCTGCTCAGCGCCGGCGGGGTGCAGCAGGTGATCGGCGTGGCCAGCATGTACGTGCGTCCCGCGCTCCCCACGTCTGGCGGCCGCTTCGAGCAGCTGCCGGACTGGGCGCATTGACCCGGCAGGTTACGGGAGACGGGTGACGGGAGACGGGAAAGACCAAACGGCTGCGCGCGGAGCGCGCTCCAACCCTCGTCTCCCGAACCTCGTCTCCCGCCTCTCCGCCGCAGGCGGGCAAGGCTGGAAGCCGCTCCCGCATGTGGAAGTGAACGGGAGACGGGTCGCGGGAGACGGGAAAGACCAAACGGCCGCGCGCGGAGCGCGCACCAACCCTCGTCTCCCGAACCCCGCCTCCCGCCACTCTCAGTGCACGGGAGACGGGTCACGATTCACTGTTCACCGTCAACCGTGGACCGTAAGCCGACCGCCGCCTCCCGCCTGCTGCCCGCCGCACACCGCAAACTGCACACCGAATCCGGTATGCTTGCCGCCATGTCCGAGGAACGGGAGACGAAACCCGCCTCGCCGATGGCGGGGCGCTTCCGCGGCTTCCTGCCGGTGGTGGTGGACGTCGAGACCGGCGGCTTCGACCCCCGCAGGGACGCCCTGCTCGAGATCGCGGCCGTGCTGCTGCGCATGGACGAGCACGGGCGGCTCTACCGCGACGCGACGCACGCCGTGCACGTCCAGCCCTTCGAGGGGGCGAACATCGAGCGCAAGTCGCTCGAGTTCACGGGCATCGACCCCTGGCACCCCTTCCGCTTCGCGGTGCCCGAGAAGGAGGCGCTCGAGCGCGTCTTCAAGCCGGTGCGCAAGCTGATGAAGGAGACCGGCTGCAAGCGCGCCATCCTCGTCGGCCACAACGCGGCCTTCGACCTCGCCTTCGTCAACGCGGCCGCCGAGCGCGCCGGCGTCAAGCGCAATCCCTTCCACCCCTTCAGCACCTTCGACACGGTCTCGCTCGCGGGCCTCGCCTACGGCCAGACCGTGCTGCGGCGCGCCGTCGAGGCGGCGGGCATCCCGTGGGACGAGCGCGAGGCGCACTCGGCCATCTACGACGCCGAGCGCACCGCCGACCTCTTCTGCGCCATCGTCAACCGCTGGCGCGAGCTCGAGGAGAAGGCCGCCGCCTGGGACCGCCTGCACGGCGGCGCGGCGGCGGGAGCCGAGGCGGCGGAGGCGGGCGGCGCGCCGCCGGCCGCGGGCGAGGCGGAGGGCTGAGCCTCAGCCCTCGCCGCCCGCGTCCTCCTGCCCGGCACGTTCGCGGTGGCGCTCGACGGCCTCGCGCACCATCTTCTGGAGCTCGCCCTTCTCGAACAGCTCCAGCGTGATGTCGCAGCCGCCGACGAGCTCGCCGCCGATGTAGAGCTGCGGGAAGGTGGGCCAGTTGGCGAAGCGCGGCAGGTTCTCGAAGATCTCGGGGTCCATCAGGACGTTGACGTAGGCGAAATCCACGCCGCACTGCCTGAGCGCCTGCGCGGCGCGCGCGGAGTAGCCGCACATGGGGAAGTCCGGCGTCCCCTTCATGTAGAGGATCACCGGGTTGCTCTCCACCTGCTTGCGGATGCGCTCGAGAACGTCGTCGGTCATGGCTCCCCCGTGTGAACTCGCCGTGCCCTGTCCCGGCCGCGCCGGGAGGGCCGCCTAGTCTACGCCCCCGTCCGGGGGGAATAAAGGCAGGGCCAGTGGCGTTATCACGCCTTCGCGGCCCCGTCCACGTTGCGCTGCAGCCACAGCTCCAGCAGCGCCAGATGGAAGAGCTTGCTGCCCTGGATGCGCGTCAGGTGGCGCTCGGGGTCCGCCAGCAGGGTCTCGACGTAGGCGCGGTCGTAGAGCCCGCGCGCGCGGCAGGCGGGCGAGTGCAGCACCTCGCGCATGAACTCCAGGAACGGCCCGCGCACATACTTGAGGGCCGGCACCGGGAAGTAGCCCTTGGGGCGGTCGATGACGGCGTCCGGCAGCAGCCCCCGCGCGATGCGCTTGAGGAGATGCTTGCCCCCCGAGCGCAGCTTGAGCTCGGGCGGTGCCTGGGCGGCGAGCTCCACCACATCCTGGTCCAGGAAGGGCACGCGTGCCTCCAGCCCCCAGGCCATGGTCATGTTGTCGACGCGCTTGACGGGATCGTCGACGATGAGCGTCGTCACGTCGAGCGCGAGCACCCGGTCCATGAAGGTGTCGCCCTCCTGGGCGGCGAGCAGGGCCGCGACCTTGGCCCCCGTGTAGTCGGGCCCGCGCCAGGGGCGCGTGACCATGCGCAGGAACTCGTCGTGGTCGCGGTCGAAGTAGTGGCGCCGGAAGCGCTCGACCTCGGGCAGGGCCTCGGGCTCGGCCATCATGCGCGGGTACCAGAAATAGCCGCCGAAGACCTCGTCGGCCCCCTGGCCGCTCTGCACCGCCTTGACCTCGCGCGAGACGCGCTCGGCGAGGAGATAGAAGGCGACCGCGTCCTGCCCGACCATGGGCTCGGCCATGTGTTCCACCGCCTCCGGCAGGCGCTCGAGCACGGCCTCGTTGGGGATGCGCCAGCGGTGATGGCGGGTGCCGAAGCGCTCGGCGACGAGGTCCGAGTACTCGAACTCCGAGCCGCGCTCGGCGCCCACGTCCTCGAAGCCCACCGAGAAGGTGCGAAGCTCGCGCGCGCCGCGCTCGGCGAGCAGCCCCACGAGCAGGCTCGAGTCGAGCCCGCCCGAGAGCAGCACCCCCACCGGCACGTCGGCGATGCGCAGCCTGCGCTCGACCGCGCGCACGAGCGCGGCGCGCACGGCCTCCACCCACTCCGCCTCGCTGCGCGGGCCGTCCTGCGGGCGGCGCGCCACGAGCCGCCAGTAGCGCCGCAGGGCGAAGCGGCGGGCTCCTTCCGCCGGCACCGCGAGGGTGTGCGCGGGCGCGAGCTTGCGCACCCCGGCGAGGATGGTGCGCGGGGCGGGCACCACCGCGTGGAGCGTGAAGAAGTGATGGAGGGCCACGGGGTCGATCGCGGTGTCGACGCCGCCCGCGGCGAGCAGGGCCTGCGCCGTGGAGGCGAAGCGCAGCCTGCGCCGGTCGAGCGTGTAGTAGAGGGGCTTGATGCCGAGGCGGTCACGGGCGAGGAAGAGCCGGCGCGCGCGGGGGTCCCACAGCCCGAAGGCGAACATGCCGTGCAGGCGCTCCACGCAGGTCTCGCCCCACTCGGCCCAAGCCTTGAGGATCACCTCGGTGTCGCCCTCGGTGCGGAAGCGGTGGCCGCGCCCCTCGAGCGCGCGCCGCAGCTCGGGCCAGTTGTAGATGGTGCCGTTGAAGACGAGGACGCAGCCCGTGTCGGGGTCGCGCATGGGCTGGTTGGCACGCGCGCTGAGATCGATGATCGCGAGCCGCCGGTGGCCGAGGGCGACGGGGCCTTCGTGCCAGCGCCCCTCGGCGTCGGGGCCGCGGCGCGCGAGCCGCGCCAGCATGGGCGCGAGCACGCCGGGGTCGGCCGGCGCGCCGTCGAGGCGCAGCTCGCCGCAGATGCCGCACATCCTCAGGGGCCCGCGACCGCGAGCTGGGCCAGCACGCGCCGCACCCCGGGCACGCCGCGCGCGAGCCGCACCGCGCGCTCGCGCAGGCGCGCCGACCCAACGCGCCCGCGCAGGTGCACCACGCCGTCGCGCACCCGCACCTCGACGGCGGCGCGCGCGAGCTGCGGGTCGCGGGCGAGCCGCGCCTGCACCGCCGCCTCGATGTCGGCATCGCGCGCGATCTCGGCCGCGCTGCGCCCGTCGGGGCGCGCCCCGCCGCCCATGTCCGTGAGCACGGCGGTGGCGCAGCCGGACACGGCCGGCAGCACCACGGCCGCTGTCAGGAAAAAGGCAGCGAGACGGAGCACGGGCATGGGCGACAGTTTACGGCCCGCAGCCGACGGTCCACGGCCGATGGAGCGTCCGCGCGTCGCGGCCAGCGCGTGAGGCCCGCGGCGGCGCCCCGAACGCGTCACCTGCCGGATGCGCACCGTCCACCGTGCTCCGCGCACCGTCTACCCTTCGCCACGCCCCCACCCCCCGCCGCCGGGGGTGGCGATGGTGAGGCGGTCGCCGGGAGCGACCTCCAAGCTCACCTTGCCCGGCAGCGGCCTGCCGTTGAGGCGGTTCTCGCCCGGCGCACCCGGGCCCCCGCCGGCCAGCCCCCACGGGGCGTGGCGGCGGCGCTCGGTGAGCAGCGTCACGCGCGCGGGCGCGAGGAACTCGTACTCGCGCACCAGCCCGTCGCCGCCACGCCGGCGCCCTGCGCCGCCGGAGCCGCGCCGCAGGGCGTAACGGCGCACACGCACGGGGTAGCGCATCTCGAGCGCCTCGGCGGGGGTGTTGCGCGTGTTGGTCATGTGCGTCTGCACGGCGCTCAGCCCGCCCCCGCGCGGCCCCGCGCCCATGCCGCCGCCGATGGTCTCGTAGTAGTCCCACACGCGGCCCGGGCCCGGCCAGCCCATGGCGACGTTGTTCATGGAGCCGTGGCTCGCCGCCGGGATCTCCTCCGGCAGCGCCTGCGCCAGCGCCCCGCACACGGCGTCCACGATGCGGGTGCTGGTCTCGACGTTGCCCGCGGCGACGGCCGCGGGGCGCCGCGCGTTCACGAGCGAGCCTTCGGGGGCGGCGATGCGGATGGGGCGGAAGGCCCCCCAGGCCGCGGGCGTGTCCTCCGGCATCAGGCAGCGGAAGACGTAGTGCACGGCCGCGGCCGTCACGGGCAGCGGGCAGTTGACGTTGCCCTGCACCTGGGGCGCGGTGCCCGCGAAGTCCACCTCGACGTCGCTCGCGCGCACGCGCACGGCGACGCGGATGGCGATGTCCTCGTGCCCGAGTCCGTCGTCGTCGAGCACGTCCGTGAAGGCGTAGTCGCCGTCCGGGATGCGCGCGAGCGTCGCGCGCGCCAGGCGCTCGGCGTAGGCGTCGAGCGCGGCCAGCGCCCCGGCGAAGCGCTCCGGCCCCATGGCCTCGGCGAGCGCGGCCACGCGCGTCGCGCCCAGGCGCGCGGCGCTGAGCTGGGCGGCGAAATCGCCGCGGTTCTCGTCCGGGTTGCGCGTGCGCTCGACGATGGCCGCGAGCACCTCCTCGAGCAGCTCGCCGCCGCGCGCGATCCAGGTCGGCGGGATGACGACGCCCTCCTCGTCGAGCGTGCGCGACAGCGGCATCGAGCCCGGGCTCTCGGCCCCGATGTCGGCGTGGTGGGCCCGGTCGGCCACGAAGGCCACCAGGCGCCCCTCCGCGAAGACCGGCACCACGACCGTGACGTCCGGCAGGTGCGTGCCGCCGAGATAGGGGTCGTTGACCACGAGCGCATCGCCCGGGCCCCAGTCGCGCCCGGCCACCAGGTCGCGCATGGCGTAGGCCATGCTCCCGAGGTGCACCGGGATGTGCGCGGCCTGGGCGCAGAGCCGGCCCTCGGCGTCGAACACCGCGCAGGAGAAATCCAGGCGGTCCTTGATGTTGGGCGAGAAGGCCGCGCGCGCGAGCGCCGCCCCCATCTCCTCGCACACGGCCGCGACGCGGCCCGCGAACAGGCTGAACTCGATCGGGTCCACGACGGCCGCATGATAGCGGCCCCCGCGCCGCCCCGCGCCCCCGCCGCCAGTGTTGAAATGACCGGGCCTCGTGCCCTATCCTTGCGCCACCCCTTTCCCGAGCGATGCGCTCGGTTTTTTCG
>WGBS01000125.1 GCA_015494165.1 Gammaproteobacteria bacterium
GCGAGGCCCCCGAGGTGCTGGCCCTCCGGCTCGCGCTGGCCAAGGCGCGCGCCGGCGCCGAGCGTGCGGAGGGTGCGCCGGTGCTCGGGGCCGACACCGTGGTGGTGCTCGACGGCGTCTGCCTCGGCAAGCCGGCGGGACGCGCCGAGGCAGACGCCGTCGAGCACCACCACGGTGTCGGCCCCGAGCACCGGCGCACCCTCCGCACGCTCGGCGCCGGCGCGCGCCTTGGCCAGCGCGAGCCGGAGGGCCAGCACCTCGGGGGCCTCGCCCGGGCGCGGCGTCTCGTCCACCTCCACCGGCTGCACCCGGTGCGGGACGCCGATCTGCTCGAGCAGCGCGCGCCGGCGCGGCGAGGCCGAGGCGAGCACCAGGAGGGGGCGATGCGTCATGCCTGCCAAGGTACGGCCCGGCGCGGCGGCGGCGCAAGCGCGCTCAGCGGTGGTAGGGGTGGCCCGAGAGCAGCGTCCAGGCCCGGTAGACCTGCTCGGCCACCACCACCCGCACCAGGGCGTGCGGCAGGGTCAGGGCCGAGAGCGACCAGCGCGCGTCGGCCTTGCCGAGCAGCCCGGCATCGAGCCCGTCGGGCCCGCCCACCAGGAAGGCCACGCTGCGGCCGCGCGCGGCGCAGCGCGCGAGGCGCTCCGCGAGGCCCCGCGTGTCCCAGGGCTCGCCCCGCTCGTCCAGGGCCACCACCCACGCCCCGCGCGGGATGCGTCCGCGCAGGGCGGCCGCCTCCCGCGCGCGGGCGGCGGCCACGTCGGTGCGCGCCCGCGAGGCGGCCGGCACCTCCTCGAGCTCCAGGCGCCAGTCGCGCGGCAGGCGGCGGGCGTAGTCCGCGAAGCCCTCGCGCACCCAGCGCGGCGCGCGGGTGCCGACGGTCAGCAGCAGGACGCGCACGCGGCGCCGCTCAGGGGCCCTCGGCGGCGAGCACCTCGCCGGGGCCGCCCGACCACAGCTTCTCGAGCTGGTAGAACTCCCGCACCCGCGGCAGCATCAGATGAACCACCACGTCGCCGAGGTCCACCAGCACCCACTCCGCCGCCCGCTCGCCCTCGACCCCGAGGGGGCGCACGCCCGCCTCGCGGGTGCGCTCGAGGACGTTGTCGGCGAGCGCCTTGACGTGGCGGTCGGAGGTGCCGCTGGCGATGACCATGAGGTCGGTGACGCTGGTGAGGCCCCGCACGTCGAGCACGCGCAGGTCCACCGCCTTGCGCTCCTCGAGCGCCGCGACCACGACGCGCCTGATGCGTTCGGTCTCGGGCAGGATCTCCGTCATGTTCTCGCTGGTCGGCCCGCGCGCGGCGCCCCTCCGCCGTAGAGCCCGCGCGCGCGGATGATCTCGAGCACCGCCTCCGGCACCAGATAGCGCACGCTGCGCCCCTGCGCAAGCAGCGCGCGGATGCGGGTGGCCGAGATGTCGAGCAGGGTCACGTCGCGGACCAGGATGCGGCCGGCCGGGGCCTCGCGCAGGGCCGCTGCACTGTGGACCCGGCGCGCGGCCAGCAGTTCCCCCACCGCCCCGGCGGCGGGCAGGTCCGCGCCCGGCCGGCGCGCCACCACCAGGTGGGCGAGCTCCGGGATGCGCCGCCACCGGTGCCAGCGCTCGAGGCCGGCGAGCGCGTCGGTGCCGAGCAGCAGGCACAGGGGCCGCTCCCGGCCGAGCTCGGCGCGGAAGGAGGCGAGCGTGTCCACCATGTACGAGGGTCCGGGCCGCTCCAGCTCGCGGGTGTCGACCGTGAGCCCGGGCTCGCCGGCGATGGCCGCCTCGACCATGGCGAGGCGGTCGGCGCCGGAGGCGACGGGCGGCTCACGGTGCGGAGGCGTGCCGCAGGGCAGGAGGCGCACCTCGTCCAGCCCCAGCGCCTCGCGCAGCTCCACCGCCGTGCGCAGGTGCCCGAAATGGACGGGGTCGAAGGTGCCGCCCAGGATTCCGATCATCGGGACAGTGTACGGTCTGCAGCCTACGGTCTACAGCGGAGGGCGCACCCCGGCGGCCGTGACGCCGTGCGGGCCACGGGCCCCGCCGGCGGCCGGCCACCGCTCACCGTACACTGCACACTGTGCACCGCTACTCGCGGATATGGCCGTCGCCGAGGACCACCCACTTGAGCGTGGTGAGCCCCTCGAGGCCCACCGGGCCGCGGGCGTGGAGCTTGTCGGTGCTGATGCCGATCTCGGCGCCGAGGCCGTACTCGAAGCCGTCGGCGAAGCGCGTGGAGGCGTTGACCATCACCGAGCTCGAGTCCACCTCGCGCAGGAAGCGCCGCGCCCGCGACCAGTCCTCGGTGACGATGGCGTCCGTGTGGTGCGAGCCGTAGGTCTCGATGTGCTCGATGGCCTCGTCGAGGCCCGGCACCACCCGCACGGACAGGATCGGGGCGAGGTACTCGGTGCGCCAGTCCTCCTCGGTGGCGGGGGCGACCGCCTCCTCGCCGAGGATCTCGCGCGTGCGCGGGCAGCCGCGCAGCTCCACCCCCGCCTCGCGGTAGCGGCGGGCGAGCTCGGGCAGCACCTCCGGGGCGATGCCCTCGGCGACGAGCAGCGTCTCCATCGTGTTGCAGGTGCCGTAGCGCTGGGTCTTGGCGTTGTAGGCGACGCGCACAGCCTTACCGGGGTCGGCGCGGTCGTCGATGTAGACGTGGCAGACGCCGTCGAGGTGCTTGATGACCGGGATGCGCGACTCGCGGCTGACGCGCTCGATGAGCCCGCGGCCGCCGCGCGGGACGATGACGTCCACGTAGCCCTCCATGCGCAGCAGCGCGCCCACGGCCGCGCGGTCCGTGGTCTCGACCACCTGCACCGCGTCGGCCGGAAGCCCCGCCGCCTCCAGCCCCGCGCGGATGCAGGCGGCGATGGCGCGGTTGGAGTGGATCGCCTCGGAGCCGCCGCGCAGGATGGCGGCGTTGCCCGCCTTCAGGCACAGGCCCGCGGCGTCGGCGGTGACGTTGGGACGCGACTCGTAGATGATGCCGATCACGCCCAGCGGCACGCGCATGCGCCCCACCTGGATGCCCGAGGGGCGGTAGCGCAGGTCCGTGATCTCGCCGACGGGATCCGGCAGGGCCGCGATCTGGCGCAGCCCCTCGGCCATGGCGGCGATGCGCGCCGGCGTGAGCTCCAGGCGGTCGAGCAGCGCCGCGTCCAGCCCGCGCGCGCGGCCGGCCTCCAGGTCGCGCGCGTTGGCCTCGGCGAGCCGCGCGGCCTGGTCCTCGATGGCCTGCGCCATCGCCTCCAGCGCGGCGTCCTTGGCCGCCGTCGGCGCCGCCGCCATGAGGCGGGCGGCCGCGCGCGCGCGCGCGCCGAGGCGCTCCATGTAGGCGGCGACCTCGCCGCCCGTATCGCGTGCCGTGCCCGTGCTCATGCCTCGCCCGTGGTGAGGGCGCGCGGCGCGGGGAGCGCCCCCCGGCCCCGCGCGAGAAGGAGGGCCAATTCTAGCAGCTCGCCCCAGGGCTCGCCCCGCTCGGCGCCCTTGACCACGCGGTCGGCGCGCGCGGCCTGGGCCAGCGCCGCCCGCGCGCCCGCGCGACCGAGGCGGCGCAGCGCGCCGGCCACGAGCGGCCGGCGCCGCTCCCACACCCCGTGGGCGGCGGCCGCGGCCTCCGGCGCGCGCGCGCCTTCCGCCGCCATCGCCGCGAGGATGCGCGCCTCGCGCGCCAGCACCCACAGCACCAGCGCCGGAGCCTCGCCCTCAGCGCGCAGCCCCGCGAGGATGCGCGCCACGCGCGCCGCCTCGCCGGCGAGCGCGGCGTCGGCGAGGTCCTGCGGCCCGTAGCGCGCGCTGTCCGAGACCGCCTCCAGCACGGCGGCCGCGTCGACGGCGCCCTCGCCGTGCAGCAGCCGGATCTTCTCGAGCTCCTGCGCCGCCGCCAGCAGGTTGCCCTCGGCGCGCTCGGCGAGCAGGCGCGCCGCCTCGGCGTCGAGGCGCAGGCCGAGGCGCGCGCCCTCCTGCCGGATCCAGCCCGGCAGGCGCGCGCGCTCGACCGGCCAGACCTGCACCACCACGCCGGCGGCGTCCAGCGCGCGGTACCAGGCCGAGCGCTGCGCGGCGCGGTCCAGGCGCGGGGCCGTCACCAGCAGCAGGGTGTCGGGCGGCGGCGCCTCGGCGTAGGCCGCCAGCGCGCGCGCGCCCTGCTCGCCCGGCTTGCCCGTGGGCAGGCGCAGATCCAGGAGCTGGCGGCCCCCGAAGAGCGAGAGCGCGCCGGCCGCCTCCGCGAGCGCGCCCCAGTCGAAGCCGGGCTCGGCGTGGAAGACGCGGCGCTCGTCGTAGCCGCGCTCGCGCGCCCGCGCGCGCACGAGGTCGGCCGCGCGCGCGGCGAGCAGCGGCTCGTCGCCGTGGATCAGGTAGACGGGGGCGAGCCCGCCGCGCAGGTGGGCCTCGAGCTGCTCGGCGCGCAGCCGCATCTCAGCGGGCGGGCGCGGCGCCGAGCGCCTCGAGGCGGCGCACGAGCTGCGCCACGAGGTCGCGGCGCAGCTCCTGGCGGATGAGCGCCTCCTGGTCGCTCGTGCCGAGCACCTGGGTGCGGTCGTAGAGGTAGGGCCGGGCGAGGGCGACCGTGGCCGGCGCGAGCAGCGTACGTCCGGCGGCGTCCTGGACCGCCACCGTCACCGTCTCGTAGAGCTCGTACTCGAGGGCGCGGGCCGTGCCGCCGCTCACCGAGAGCGTGCGCCGGCCCGCGGCGTGGCCGCGCAGCGCCACGACGGCGCTCGCCCGCGCCCGGTCGCGCACGGGCGTCGCCCCCGCGGCGCGCAGCGCCGCCTCGAGCTCGCCGCGCAGCGGCTCCGGCCCCTCGACCAGCGGGCGGGCGAGCGCCGGGGGCAGCGCCACGCTGCCGCGCAGGTGGTAGCCGCAGCCCGCCGCGAGGGCCGCCAGCAGCAGCGCCGCCGCGCGTGCCACTGTTCCGGGCCGTGCGCCTCCCATGTCCCCGCCTCCCGACCTAGACCACCACGTTCACGAGCCGCCCCGGCACCACGACGAGCTTGCGCACCGGCCGGTCGCCGACGTGGCGGCGCACGTTGGGCTCGGCCAGCGCCGCCCGCTCGATGGCCTCGCGGCCGGCGTCCGCCGGCACGCGGATGCGCCCGCGCAGCCTGCCGTTGACCTGCACCACGAGCTCCACCTCCTCGGCCTCGAGCGCGGCCGGGTCCGGCTCCGGCCAGGGCGCGTCCACCACCGCCTCCTCGTGGCCGAGCGCGCGCCACAGGGCGTGGGCGATGTGCGGCACGATGGGAGAGAGCAGCAGCACCGCCGTCTCCAGCGCCTCGCGCACCACGGCGCGCGCGGCTCCGTCCGCGGGCTGGAGCCGGGTGACGGCGTTGAGAAGCTCCATGACGGCCGCGATGGCGGTGTTGAAGGTGTAGCGGCGCTCGATGTCGTCCGTCACCTTGGCGATGGTCCGGTGCGTGCGCCGGCGCAGCTCCCGCGCCTCGCCCTCCGCCTTCGCCGCGAGCGCAGGGTCCACCGGGCCCGCGGCGAGGTGCTCGCGCACCGTGCGCCACAGCCGGCGCAGGAAGCGGTAGGCGCCCTCGATGCCGGACTCCGACCACTCCAGCGACTGCTCCGGCGGGGCGGCGAACATCATGTAGAGGCGCACGGTGTCGGCCCCATAGCGGTCGATCATCTCCTGCGGGTCGACCACGTTGCCCTTGGACTTGGACATCTTGGCGCCGTCCTTGAGCACCATGCCCTGGGTGAGGAGGTTGGTGAAGGGCTCGTCGCAGTGCACCAGCCCCTCGTCGCGCAGCACCTTGTGGAAGAAGCGCGCATACAGCAGGTGCAGCACCGCGTGCTCGATGCCGCCGACGTACTGGTCGACCGGCAGCCAGTAGTCGGCGCGCCCATCGAGCATGGCCTCGTCGTTGTCGGCGCAGCAGTAGCGCGCGTAGTACCACGAGGACTCGACGAAGGTGTCGAAGGTGTCGGTCTCGCGCCGCGCCGGGCCCCCGCACTCGGGACAGGTGGTCTCGTAGAACTCCGGCAGGCGCGCGAGCGGCGAGCCCTCGCCCGTGAGCGCCACGTCCTCCGGCAGCACCACCGGGAGCTGCTCGTCCGGCACCGGCACGGCGCCGCAGCGCTCGCAATAGATCACGGGAATGGGGCACCCCCAGTAGCGCTGGCGCGAGACGCCCCAGTCGCGCAGGCGGTAGTTGACCTTGCGCCGCCCGAGCCCGCGCGCCTCGAGCCAGGCGGCGATGGCGTCGAAGGCCTCCTCCGAGGTGAGGCCGCTGAACTCGCCCGAGTCGCGCAGCACGCCCTTCTCGGTGTAGGCCCCCTGCGAGAGGTCGGGCTCGCTGCCGTCGGCGGGGAAGACCACCGCACGGATGGGCAGCCCGTGGGCGCGCGCGAACTCCCAGTCGCGCTGGTCGTGCGCCGGCACCGCCATCACCGCGCCGGTGCCGTAGCCCCAGAGCACGAAGTTCGCCACCCACACCGGTACGCGCTCGCCCGTCACGGGATGGACCGCCTCGATGCCGAGCGGCATCCCCTTCTTCTCCATCGTCTCGATGGCGGCCTCGGCCGCCTGCACGCGCCGGCACTCCTCCAGGAAGGCGGCGAGCCGCGTGTCGCCGCGCGCGGCCTCGCGCGCCAGCGGGTGCTCGGCGGCGACGGCGAGATAGGTCACGCCCATGAGCGTGTCGGGGCGCGTGGTGAAGACCGTCAGGCGCTCGTCGCGGCCGGCGATGGCGAACTCGAGCTCGACGCCCTCGGAGCGGCCGATCCAGTTGCGCTGCATGGTCTTGACCGCCTCCGGCCAGCCCGGCAGGCGCTCCAGCCCCTCGAGCAGCTCGTCGGCGTAGGCCGTGATGCGCAGGAACCACTGCGGGATCTCGCGCCGCTCCACCGGCGTGTCGCAGCGCCAGCAGCGCCCGTCCACCACCTGCTCGTTGGCGAGCACGGTGCGGTCCTTCGGGCACCAGTTGACGGGCGCGGTGCCGCGGTAGGCGAGCCCCTTGCGCATCAGGCGCGTGAACAGCCACTGCTCCCAGCGGTAGTAGGAGGGCTCGCAGGTGGCGAGCTCGCGCGACCAGTCGTAGCCGAAGCCGAGGCGCTTGAGCTGGGCGCGCATGTGCGCGATGTTCTCGCGCGTCCAGCGCGCCGGATGCACCCCGTGCTGGATGGCCGCGTTCTCGGCGGGCAGGCCGAAGGCGTCCCAGCCCATGGGCTGGAGCACGTTGCGCCCACGCATGCGCTGGTAGCGCGCGATGACGTCGCCGATGGTGTAGTTGCGCACGTGCCCCATGTGCAGCCGCCCGCTCGGGTACGGGAACATGCTGAGGCAGTAGAACTTCTCGCGCGCGGGGTCCTCGACGGCGCGGAAGGTGCCGTGCGCCTCCCACCAGCCCTGGGCCTCGCGCTCGACGCGCTGGGGGTCGTAGCGTTCCTCCATCGGGATGCGGCTTCTCGTGGATCCTGCGGGTGCCGCCCGCTCCGGAAGGCGGACCAGCATACAGGAGCGCGCGCTGCGCCCACAACTTGCGAACGGCTGCGCGTGCGCGGCCGCGCACCTTGCGTGGGCGCGCACGCGCCCCCAATGTAAGGCCGTGGCCGTCCCCACGCCGACGCGGAGGAAGCCCAGGTGAGCACCGAGCAGGAGCGGCAAAGCGCGCCCGAGCACGAGCACCCGCTCGCCCGCGCCTACGAGCGCATGCTCGAGCGCGTGCGCCACGGCCTCGAGGACACCGAGACGCGTCTCGAGCACGCGCTCGAGGCGGCGCGCGAGAAGGCGGTCGAGCTCGGCGAGCTCACGCGCGAGGAGGCCGAGCGCGTCGCCGAGTGGGTGCGCCGCGACCTGCACGAGGCCGCGCGCCACCTCGCCGAGGGCGGAGAGGATCTCGCCCAGTGGCTGCGCTTCGACCTCGAGCTGGTCGAGGAGCGGCTGTGGGAGCTGTTCAGCGCCGCCGCCGACCGCACGCGCCTCGAGCTCATGCTGCTGGAGCAGCAGGCCGGGCGCGCGCCGGCGGTCTACCGCACGGGCGAGGTCGCCGGTCCCGGGACGCTGGTCTGCCGCTCCTGCGGCGAGCGCGTCCACTTCCGGCGCGCCGGGCGCATCCCGCCCTGCCCGCGCTGCCACGGCACGGAGTTCGAGCGTCCGCGCGGCTAGGTCCACGGCTCACGGGTGGCGGCACACGGCAGGGGACGGCCCGTCACCGCCCCCGCAGGCTGCACGGCATCTCCCGCTAGGCGCTCAGGCGGACGGTGACGCGCGCGCCGCCCAGGTCCTCGCTGTCGCCGATGGCGACCCCGCCGCCGTAGGCGGAGGCGATCTCGGCCACCACGGCGAGCCCGATGCCCTGCCCCTCGGCGCGCGTGTCGCCGCGCGTGCCGCGGGCGAGGAGCGCGGCGCGGCGCTCCGGTGCGATGCCGGGGCCGTCGTCCTCGACCACGAGCGCGCGCAGGCGTCCCTCGGGGTCGGCCTCGGCGGAGACGCGCACGCGCCGGCCGCCGTGCTTGCAGGCGTTGTCGGCGAGGTTGCCGACGAGCTCCATGAGGTCGCCCTCGTCGCCCAGGAAGCGCACCCCGGGCCCGACCGCGCTCTCCAGCGCCACGCCGCGGGCGGCGTGCACCTTCTCGAGCGTGGCGAGCACGCGCGCCACCACGGGCGCCACTGGCACCGCGCGCGCGGCGGGGCTGCGGCCGGCGGTGGCCGCGCGCTGCAGGTGGTAGTCCACGAGGTGCTGCATGCGCGCGGCCTGCTCGAGCACGGCGGCGCGCAGCGCCTCCGGGCCCTCGCGCCCCTCCGCGGCGCCGCGCAGCACGGCGAGCGGCGTCTTGAGGCTGTGGGCGAGGTCGCCGAGGGCGTTGCGGTAGCGCTCGATGAGGGCGCGCCCGCTGCGGATGAGGGCGTTGAGGGCGTCGACCAGGGGCTGGACCTCGGCCGGGTAGCGCCCGGAGACGAGCTCGCGCTCGCCCGCCTCCACCGCCGCCACCTCGCGCGCCAGCCGCCGCAGCGGCGCGAGCCCCCAGCGCAGCAGCGCCGCCTCCACCAAAAGCAGGGCGAGGCTCGCCGCCCCCAGCCACAGCGCCAGGCTGCGGCGAAAGCCCGCCACCTGCGCCTCGTAGGCGCTCGCCTCCTCGGCAACGCGCACCACCAGCGGCACGGCGCCGCCCGCGCCCTCCCACCGGACGCCATAGGCGTAGGCGAACAGCGCCTGCCCGTCAGTGGCGCGCACGCGCGCGAAGGTCCGGCGGCCCGGGGGCGGATCCGGCGGCCACGGGATGCCGAGGCCCACGGCCGAGGCCGAGCGCCACAGGACGCGCCCCTCGGCGTCGGCGATCTCGGCGTAGAGGCCGGAGCCGGCGGTGGCGTAGCGGGCCTCGGGCAGGGCGGGGGGCATGATCACCCGCCCCCGCTCCACGTCCAGGGCCGCGAGCAGGGCGTAGACCTGCGCCTCCAGGCGCGCGCGCTGGGCGTCGCGCACGCCGTCGCGGAAGGCGCGGTCGAGCGCCAGCCCCGTGAGCAGCAGGAAGGCCGCGAGAACGCCGCTGGCGGCGGCGAGCAGGCGCGCGGCGAGCGAGCGCGGCGCCCTCACGCGCCGGCGCGCTCCAGGCGGAAGCGGTAGCCGCGCCCGCGCAGCGTCTCGATGGGCTCGAGGCGGCGCTCGGGGTCGAGCTTGCGCCGCAGGCGCGCCACCAGGACCTCGATCACGTTGCTGTCGCGGTCGGCGTCCTCCTCGTAGAGGTGCTCGCTGAGCTCGCTCTTGGAGACCACCTCGCCGGCGTGCAGCATCAGGTAGCGCAGCAGGCGGAACTCGAAGGCGGTGAGCTCGACGGACGCGCCGTCGACGCGCACCTCGTGGCTGGCCGGATCCAGCTCGACCGGCCCGCAGCGGATGACGGGGCTCGCCCACCCGGCCGAGCGCCTCAGCAGCGCGCGCAGGCGCGCGAGCAGCTCCTCCATGTGGAAGGGCTTGGCGAGGTAGTCGTCGGCGCCGGCCTCCAGGCCCTCCACCTTGTCCTGCCAGCGCCCGCGGGCGGTGAGGATGAGGACCGGGAAGCCGCGCCCGGCCTCGCGCCAGCGGCGGATGACCTCGATGCCGTCCAGGCCCGGGAGCCCCAGATCGACGATGGCGGCGTCGACGGGCAGCTCATTGCCCATGTAGAGCGCCTCCCGCCCGTCCGGGGCCTCCTCGACGGCGAAGCCCTCCTCGCGCAGGCGCGCGGCGATCTGCCCGCGCAGCGCCGCCTCGTCCTCGACCACCAGCACGCGCATCGCGCCGTGCCCGCCGCTACTCGATCACCTCTCCCGTGCGGCCGTCGACCACCACCGTGCGCACGCGCCCGTCCGGGAGCAGGACGCGCACGCGGTAGGCCTCGGCCCCGGGGCGGCGCGGGCGCACCCGCAGCACGCGCCCGCCCGTGCGCTCGCGCGCGATGGCGGCGGCGGCCTCCGGCCCGAGCCGCGCCTCGGCCGGCGCCCCCGGGCGGTGCTGAACGGGCCACAGCCAGAGCGGCAGGGGCTCGCCCCAGGCCCCGGCGCGCGCGTCCGCGGCCGGTGCCGCGGGCGCGGCGGCCAGCGCCACTGCGCCCGCCACCGCCGCCAGCCACGCGCGCCGCCCGCCCATGCGCGCCGCCTCAGTCGAGCACCGGCGTCACCCGCACGCGCACGCGGATGCGGCGCCCGGGCTCGTAGGGCATGCGCGTGACGAAGGTGCGGCCGCGGTAGCGGTAGGTGACGCGGTAGCCGTCGAGGCGCTCCTCCTCGTCGTAGACCTTGCGCACCCGGCAGCGGGTCTCGGTCGTGTAGTGCACGTCCTCGTAGCCGCCGCTCGAGCGCGCCACGTCGCGGCCGATCGAGGCGCCCAGCAGGGTGCCGGCCACCGTCGCCGCGTCGCGCCCGCGGCCCTTGCCGATGTGGCTTCCGACCACGCCGCCGATGATACCGCCCACGATCACGGGCGTGTAGGAATCGCTGCCGCCGTGGCCGTCGCGGTAGGCCACGCGCTCGTCCCAGCACTCGCGCTCGTCGCGCGGGATGCGCACCGTGCGGTAGACGGGCTGCACGTCGACCACGCGCGCGTAGTCGTAGTAGGCCTGCCCGTGCGGCGCGGCGGTGGCGGGCGCGCCCGCCAGCCCCAGCGCCGCCGCGGCGGCGGCGAGCGTGGCGACACCGGCCTTCTTCGGGATCTGCGTGCGGCTCATGGCTCTGCCTCCTCTTCCGCTCTCGCCTGCCGCTCCGGGCCCTGCCCGGAGCCTGGGCGCAGGATAGGAGGCCGGCCCTGAACCGATACTGAACGCGCCGGGCCGGCGCGGCGGGGCCTCAGCGGGCCTGGTGGGCCGAGGGGATCACGACCTCGAGCGCGTCGGCGAGGCCGAGGGCGGCATCCATGGCGAGGTCGTCGATGCCGTCGACGTCGAGGCCGCAGAGCTCGCGCGCCGCCGGCGCCACGGCATCCAGCGCGTCGGCCGGGGCGACGCCGCGGTCGACGTGCGAGACCAGCGCGTCGGCCGCGTGCACGATGCTCGCGTCGAGCACGTAGCGCCCGGCCCCTTCGGGGTCGTGGTGATGCTCGCACACGCGCGCGAGCCACTCCGGCAGGCGCCAGGCGCGCAGCAGCGCCGCGCCGGTGTCGGCGTGGCTGAAGCCGAGCAGGTCCTTCTCGAGCTGGCCCTGGGCGAGCTCGTCCTCGCCGCCCGCGACCAGCACCTCGCGCACCACGTCCGGGATCTCCAGGCAGTGGACGAGCTGGCCGATGTCATGCAGCAGCCCGGCCACGAAGAGCCGCTCCGGATGCAGCACGTCGGTGCGCGCGGCAATCAGGCGCGCCATGGTCGCCGTGTAGGCGCTGTGGCGCCAGAAGCTCGCCATGTTGACGAGGTCCTGGGGGATGCGGCTGAAGGCGTGCACGGCGGCGGTGGCCAGGATCAGCACCCGCAGGTCGTGCATGCCGATGACGGTGATGGCGCGCTCGATGGTGTCGATGCGCCCGGCGTAGCCGTAGAAGGGGCTGTTGACGACCTTGAGCAGGCGCGCCGTCAGCGCCGCGTCCTGCGCCACCACGCGGCCGATCTCGGTGACGGCGACGGCCGGGTCCTCGATCAGCTCGTTGACGCGGATGCAGACCTCGGGCAGCGAGACCAGGCGGACGACGTTCTCGACCAGGCTCTCGGGCGAGCGGGGCCGCTCAGGGGCCGCGAGGGACTCCGGGACGCTCATGGCACCTCCCACGGGCTTGTCGTTCTGTTCGCGCGCACGGGGGCACGCGCCGGCGTGCCGCCCTCACACGGTCCTAGCGGCAGCACGGCCGCGAACCTTTAGCCCCGGCGCGGCCTCCCCGCTGCCCGAAGGGATCGCCCTTTCCGGTCAATGGCTTGCGTTGCGGGCCGCGAGCCACAGGCGAAGGCGCAGGCCCGCGGCGGTGGTCAGCCCCATGCCCCGGTGGCGGATGGTCCCGTCCGGGCCGACCACGAACCAGGCGGGCACCCCCCGCACGCCCCACAGGGCCGCCAGGCGCCCGGCGGGGTCGGCGAAGGTCGCCCAGCGCGCGCGGCCGTGGCGCGCCAGGAAGGCCGCCACCTCCCCGCGGCTCCCGGACTGCATGGCCACCGTGACCACCGGCCAGTCGCGGCCGACCGCGTCGATCGCGCCCGCCGTGAGCGCGCAGATCCGGCACCAGCTCGCCCAGAAGTAGACCAGCACCGGCTGCCCGGCGCGGCGGGCGGACTCCACCACGGCGGCCGGATCGCCCGCCGCCACCGGGCCGGCGAGCGGCGGCGCCGGCCCCTCGGCCGCGTCGCGCATGCGCCAGGCCTCGACGCCGAGCGCGAGCCCGAGCGCCAGCAGGCCCCAGGCCGCGAGCCGCGCAGCGCGCTTCAGCATCGCCCCTGCCCCGGCACGCGCGCGCGGGCGCGGTGGCGGGCCAGGTTGCGCGCCAGCCGCCGGCGCGCCGCGGCCCAGGGGTCGGCCCACGGCAGCCCCGGCCGCGCGAGCGCCCGGCACAGCCGCAGCGTGGCCAGCGCGTCGGCCAGGTCCACGTGCTCGGGGGCGGGCCCCTCGCGGCCCCGGCAGTCCGGCCCGCCCTCGAAGCCCTGGTTGTGGTAGTTGCCGAGCGGCACCGAGATCCCCACCGCCGGGAGCCCCCAGGCGGGGGCGGCGGTCGCCTCGCAGGCCCCGCCGTCCATGAGCCGGCGCTGGTGGGCGCCGGGCAACGCGCGGCGCGCCGCGAGCGCCAGCACCTCCGTGGCGTCCGGATCGAAGACGGTGCGGCGGTCGCCGAGACGGACCACGGGCCCGCCCCCGATGCCCGCGCCCGGGAGCTGGCGGGAGGTCTCCAGGCTCACCGCCACGAGCCGCCGCCCGGCCGGCGGGCGCGGGAGGGACTCCAGGTGGGCCACCAGCCCCGTGAAGCCCACCTCCTCGCCGCGCGTCAGCAGCGCCGCCACCGGCCGCCCGCGCGCAAGGCCCCAGGCCGCGGCCTCCAGCGCGGCCCAGACGCCCACCAGGTCGTCGCAGACGCGCGCATGGAGCCTGCGCCCGCGCCGCCACCAGGGCGCGCGGAAGGCGAGCCCGCCGAACAGGGCCCGCGCCGCAGGGCGCCGCCCGCTGCCGTCGAGCTCGACGGCGAGCTCGAGCCGCTCCGGCCAGCGCCCGGACGGGTGGAGCCGGGCGCGCACGATGCGCCCCGCGCCACGCTCGCCCTCGGCGTCGGCGAGCCACACCCGCGCGCCCCGCAGGTGGCGCACGGGCCCTCCGCCGAGCCACCGCGCCTCGAGCCGCGCGGGGCCCAGCCAGCGCACGCCGTGGAAGCCCGGGTGGTCCATGTGCGCCACGAAGAGCCGCACGGGCTCGGCCGCCGTGCCCGAGCGCAGCAGCCGCGTCCACGCCCGCGGCGAGGCGGCGCCCACCGCCAGGTTGCCGAAGCCGTCGCGGTGGCAGGGCAGCCCCCGCCGCGCGCACCAGGCCTCGGCCACCTCGCGCACGTGCATCTCGCGGAAGGGCGCCGTGGGCCGCGCGAGCAGCGCGGCCAGCAGCGCCAGCACACGGGGCTCAGCCACTTTCCCGGCCTCCTTCCGGCACGCCGAGCCACCGGCGCCAGTCCTCGAACAGCGCGGGATCCAGGGCCGCCACGGCCGAGCGCCCCTCGAGCGTCGGACGGAAGACGGGCTCGCCCTCGAGCGTGCAGGAGCGGCCGCCGGCCTCGACCAGGATCAGGCTGCCGGCGGCGAAGTCCCAGATGCGCTGGCGCCCGTGGACGTAGACGTGCCCGCGTCCGGCCGCGATCCAGCACCAGTCGAGGGCCACGGAGCCGAAGCTGCGCTGCGAGGCGTAGGGCCGCTCGGCCGCAAGC
>WGBS01000126.1 GCA_015494165.1 Gammaproteobacteria bacterium
ATGCGGCACCGCCAGGCGCCGCGCGAGCGGGAAGTGCAGGTAGTCGGTGTGGAAGTGGACGATGTCGTGCGTCTCGGCCTCCTCGGCCACGCGCCCGAGCAGACGCACGTGGCGCGCCACGGGGTCGCGGCACTCGGGGTGGCCGCGCAGGGCGCGGTCCGTGACCGCCACCAGGCGCGCGGCGGTGCGCGAGTCGCCGCTCGCGTAGAGCGTGACCTCGTGGCCGCGGCGCACGAGCTCCTCGGTGATCCAGGAGACCACCCGCTCGGTGCCGCCGTAGGTGCGCGGCGGCACGGGCTCGTGGAGCGGCGCCACCTGGGCGATACGCAGCATCTTCCTCCCTCCCTTCGTCCGGTGAAGCGGAAGATCACTCTGATCGAACCGCTGACCAATCCGCGTGGCCGAGGAGGCCGAGACGCACGACATCGTCCACTTCCACACCGACTACCTGCACTTCCCGCTCGCGCGGCGCCTGGCGGTGCCGCACGTGACGACCCTGCACGGGCGCCTGGACCTGCCGGACACGCGCGCGGTCTTCGAGGAGTTCCGCGACGTGCCGGTGGTCTCCATCTCGGACGCGCAGCGCGCGCCCGTGCCCTTCGCCAACTGGCAGGCCACCGTCTACCACGGCCTGCCGCGCGACCTGCACCGCTTCCACCCGCGCCACGAGGGCTACCTCGCCTTCATCGGGCGCTTCTCGCCGGAGAAGGGCGCGCACCTGGCGATCGAGATCGCCCGCCGCGCGGGCCTGCCCATCCGCGTGGCGGCCAAGGTCTGCGAGGCCAACCGCAGCTATTACGAGGAGGTGATCCGCCCGCTCCTCGCCGAGCCCTTCGTCGAGTACGTGGGCGAGGTGGGCGGCGCCGACAAGGACGCCTTCCTCGGCGGGGCGCTCGCGGTGCTGTTCCCCATCGACTGGCCCGAGCCCTTCGGCCTGGTGATGGTCGAGGCCATGGCCTGCGGCACGCCCGTCATCGCCTTCCGCCGCGGCTCGGTGCCGGAGGTCATGGTCGACGGCGTCACGGGCTTCGTGGTGGACGGCGTCGACGAGGCGGTGCGCGCCGTCGAGCGCGTCGCCGGCCTCGACCGCGCCGCCTGCCGGCGCGTCTTCGAGGAGCGCTACACCGTCGAGCGCATGGTCGACCGCTACGAGGCGCTCTACGAGCGGCTGCTGCGCGGGCGCATGCGCCCGCGCCTCGTGGGCTGAGGCGGCGGCGCCGGTGGACACCCGCCGGCGCCTTGCCGATACTTCCTGCCGCCGGAGCCGGCGGGCCGCATTCCCATGGACGACGTCATCCGCGTCGACGACGAGTATTACGTCCTCGCCACCTCCTCGCGCGTGGACGACCGCACGCGCGTGCTCAAGCACGGCGAGACCTTCGCCGTCTTCGACCGCCACGGCGACATCCACGCCCTCGGCCGCAGCCCGCACGGCATCTTCCACGAGGGCACGCGCTTCGTCTCGCGCCTGGAGCTGCTGCTGGAGGAGGCCGGCCGCCCGCTGCTGCTCAACTCCTCGGTCAAGGAGGACAACACGCTGCTCGTGGCCGACCTCGCCAACCCCGAGCTCCACGACCGCGCGCACGGGACCATCGCCCAGGGCGAGATCCACCTCTTCCGCGCCAAGCTCCTGTGCGACGGCGCCTGCCACGAGCACCTGCGCGTGGTCAACTACGGCTTGCGGCCCGTGACCCTGCGCCTCATCACCACCTTCGACGCCGACTATGCGGACATCTTCGAGGTGCGTGGGGTCCGCCGCGCGCGCCGCGGCGAGCGGCTCCAGACCGTGCGCCACGACGGCACCGCGGTGCTCGGCTACCGCGGCCTCGACGGCGTCGTGCGGCGCACGCGCATCCGTTTCGACCCCGCGCCGCACGAGCTCGGCGACGACCACGCCGTGCACGTGCTCGAGCTCGGCCCCAAGGGCGAGGCGAGCCTCTACCTCACGGTGGCCTGCGAGGTCGGCGAGGAGGCGCCGGCGCCCGATGCGACCTACGTGACGGCGCTCTCCTGCGCCGCGGCCGAGCTCGAGCGCTCGCGCGCCGGCGACTGCGAGATCTTCACCTCCAACGAGCAGCTCAACGACTGGATCAACCGCTCGCGCGCCGACCTGCACATGCTGGTCAGCCGCACCGAGCACGGCCTCTACCCCTACGCCGGCGTGCCCTGGTTCAGCACCCCCTTCGGGCGCGACGGCATCATAACGGCGCTCGAGTACCTGTGGGTCAACCCCGACATCGCCCGCGGCGTGCTCGCCTTCCTCGCCGCCACCCAGGCCACCGAGGAGGTGCCGGAGCAGGACGCCGAGCCGGGCAAGATCCTGCACGAGACGCGCCGCGGCGAGATGGCGGCCCTCGGCGAGATCCCCTTCGGGCGCTACTACGGCACGGTCGACGCCACCCCGCTGTTCGTCATGCTCGCCGGCGCCTACTGGCGCCGCACGGGCGACCGCCCCTTCCTCGAGTCCATCTGGCCCAACATCGAGGCGGCCCTCGAGTGGATCGACCGCTACGCCGACCATGACGGCGACGGCTTCGTCGAGTACGCGCGCCACACCGAGCGCGGTCTGGTGAACCAGGGCTGGAAGGACTCCGACGACGCCGTCTTCCATGCCGACGGCGAGCTCGCCCGGGGGCCGGTCGCCCTGTGCGAGGTGCAGGGCTACGTCTACGCGGCCAAGCGCGCCGCGGCGGGGCTCGCCGAGCTCATGGGCGAGCGCGCGCGCGCCGAGCGCCTGCGCGCCGAGGCCGCGCGCCTGCGCGAGCGCTTCAACGAGGCCTTCTGGCTGGACGACCTCGGCACCTACGCGCTGGCCCTGGACGGCGACAAGCGCCCCTGCCGCGTGCGCAGCTCCAACGCCGGCCACGCGCTGCTCACGGGCATCGCCGATCCCATGCACGCACGCCGCCTGGTCGAGACGCTCCTCGCGCCGGCCTCCTTCTCGGGCTGGGGGATCCGCACCATCGCCGAGGGCGAGCGCCGCTACAACCCCATGAGCTACCACAACGGCTCCATCTGGCCGCACGACAACGCCCTCATCGCCGCCGGCTTCGCCCGCTACGGCTTCCAGCGCCGCGCCCTCGACGTGCTCACGGGGCTGTTCAACGCCAGCATCTTCATGGACCTGCACCGCCTGCCGGAGCTCTTCTGCGGCTTCCCGCGCCGGCCAGGCGAAGGGCCGACGCTCTACCCCGTCGCCTGCATCCCGCAGGCCTGGGCGGCGGCCACGCCCTTCTACCTGCTCCAGGCCTGCCTCGGGCTGAGCTTCTCGCACGAGAAGCCCCAGATCCGCTTCACGCACCCAGTGCTGCCGGACTACGTCGAGTGGGTCGAGATCCGCGGCCTGCGCGTCGGCGGCGGCGAGGTGGACCTCGCGCTGCGCCGCCACGCCCAGGACGTTGGCATCAACGTGCTGCGCAAGGAGGGCGACGTCGAGGTCGCCGTCTTCGTCTGATGCCCGAGACACCCCTCGAGGCCCTGCTCCTCGCCTGGCTGCCGCGCCTGGGGCTGGGGCTGGCCGTGGCGGCCGCCTTCTGGCTGGCGGGCGTGGCCGCGCGCGGCGCCCTGCTGCGCGTCGCCGCGCGCATGGAGGCGGGGCGCGATGCGGTCGTGCGCCTGCTCGGCCGGGTGGCCCACCTCGGCCTGGTGCTGGTGGGCGCCGTCTCGGGGCTCGGCACCTTGGGCGTGGACGTGGGCGCCCTGGTCGCCGGCCTCGGGCTCACGGGCTTCGCCGTCGGCTTCGCCCTGCGCGACGCCCTCTCCAACCTGCTCGCCGGCGTCCTGATCCTGCTCTACCAGCCCTTCCGCTGCGGGGACCGCATCCAGGTGGCGGGCAAGGAAGGCGTGGTGCGGTGGATCGACCTGCGCTACACCACCCTCGAGGACGAGGGCGGGCGCGTGCTGGTGCCGAACGGCGTGCTGCTGACGCAGACCGTGCGCGTGCGCGAGGACGGTGGGGCGGATGGACCCTGAGGCGGCGCGCGAGGCCCTCGCCGCCTATCACCGCCTGAGCAGCCACGCCCCCGACCGCTACGCGCCCGGCCCGGGCCGCCTCGACTGGGCGAGCCAGCCCGACCCCTTCCGGCGCTACGCCGGCGCGCCGCGCCTCGACCTGCCCCTGCCGCCCGTGCCCCTGGGCACGCCAGCCGCGGCGTTGGCGGGCGCGCGCCCGCCGCCGCGGGCGCCGGACCGCGACGCGCTCGGGGCGCTGCTCGGGCTCTCCTTCGGGCTCGCCGCCTGGAAGCAGTGGGGTGCAAGCCGCTGGGCGCTGCGCTGCAACCCCTCCAGCGGCAACCTGCACCCGACCGAGGCCTACGTCGTGACCGCGGGGCTGCCGGGGCTGCCGGCCGGCACCTGGCACTACGTGAGCCTGCTGCACGCGCTCGAGCACCGGGCCGCGCCGGCGCGCCCGGAGGCGCTCGCCGAGGCGTGGCCGGGCGAGGGCGTGCTGGTGGGGCTCTCGAGCATCGTCTGGCGCGAGGCGTGGAAGTACGGGGTGCGCGCCTGGCGCTACTGCAACCACGACGCCGGCCACGCGCTGGCGGCGCTCGCCTGCGCCGCCGCCGCCCTCGGCTGGCGCACGCGCCTGCTCGCGCGCTTCGGAGACGACGACGTCGCCGCGCTCCTCGGCCTCGACCGCGCGGCCGACCTCGACGGCGCCGAGCCCGAGATTCCGGACCTGCTGGCCTGGGTCGGGCCGGAGGCGGCCGAGCCCGATCCGGGCGCCCTGCGGGCCGCCTTCGCGGCCGCATGTCCGGCCTGGCACGGGCGCGCGAGCCGCCTGAGCACCACCCACGTCGAGTGGCCCGGCATCGCCGAGGCCGAGGCCGCCGCCCGCAAGCCGCGCGGCGCCGTCCCCGCCGCGCCGCGGCCGGCGGAGCCGCCCCCTCCGGCTGGGCTCCCGGGCGACGGCCTGGACGCGGCGGTGCTGTTCCGCCGCCGCCGCAGCGCCGTCGCCTTCGACGGGCGCACGGCGATGCCGCGCGCGCACTTCCTCGCCCTGCTCGACCGCCTGCTGGCACGGCCCTCGCTGCCGCCCTGGGAGGCGCTGCCCTGGGCGCCGCGCGTCGCGCTGGCGCTTCTGGTGCACCGCGTCGAGGCTCTCGCGCCCGGTGTCTACCTGTTGCCGCGCGGGGCGGAGACGCCGCTGCCCGCGGGCGAGCCCGTGCCGGAGGCCCCCGCGCACCTCGGCCTCGCCCTGGTGGCGGCCGGCGACGTGCGCGCGCTCGCCCAAGTCTCTTCCTGCCACCAGGAGATCGCCGCCGACTCCTGCTTCGCCGCCGCCATGCTGGCCCCGCTGGAACAGGCCCTCGCCGAGGGCGGCTGGTGGTACCGCTGGCTGCACTGGGAGGCGGGCATGATCGGCCACATGCTCTACCTCGGCGCCGAGCTCGCCGGCCTGCGCGGCACCGGCATCGGCTGCTTCTTCGACGCCCTGGTGCCGGAGGCGCTCGATCTGCCGCCCGGGGCGGCCGACCTCTACCACTTCACCGTGGGCGCCGGCGTCGAGGACCCGCGCCTCACCACGCTGCCGCCCTACGGGGCGCTCGAAGCCCTGCGGCGCGAGGACGAGGCGCGCCTGCGCGGCGGCGCCGGCTTGCCGAGCACGCCGGCGCGGCGCTAGGATTCGGGCAAGGGCCGCACGGGCGGCCCCGGGTTTCGTTTGCGTCGTTTCGAACCGGCTTTCGTGACAGGCCCCGTCGCCGCCCGGCGGGGCAAGCGCATCCGGCCCACTCCCTGGCCCGGGCCCTCGGGCGCGACGGGGACGGCGGCTGTTGCATTCGCGGCACGGACGTGCTGCCATGCGGGCAGGGCCGCCGCCGAGCAGGAGGAGCACGGAGAATGAGCAAGAGCGAGAAGATCAAGATCGCGATCGTCGGCGTCGGAAACTGCGCAAGCTCCCTGATCCAGGGCATCCACTACTACCGCGACCGCTCCCCCGAGGAGGCCATCGGCCTCATGCACTGGGAGATCGGCGGCTACCGGCCCGGCGACATCGAGGTGGTGTGCGCCTTCGACATCGACCGGCGCAAGGTCGGCCGCGACGTCCACGAGGCCATCTTCGCCCCGCCGAACTGCACCACGGTCTTCTGCCCCGACATCCCACCCGCGGGCGTCAAGGTGCGCATGGGCCCGATCCTCGACGGCTTCTCGGAGCACATGCGCGACTACCCCGAGAGCCACACCTTCGTTCCCGCCGACGCCCCCGAGCCCGGCAAGGAGGAGGTGGTGGCGGCGCTGAAGGAGTCGGGCGCCGAGGTGCTGCTCAACTACCTGCCGGTGGGCTCGGAGCGGGCGGCGCGCTTCTACGCCGAATGCGCCCTCGAGGCCGGGGTGGCCTTCATCAACTGCATCCCGGTGTTCATCGTCTCCGACCCCGAGTGGGCGGCGCGCTTCGAGGCCGCGGGGCTGCCCGTCATCGGCGACGACATCAAGGCCCAGCTCGGCGCCACCATCACGCACCGCACGCTCACGGATCTGTTCCGCAAGCGCGGCGTCAAGATCGAGCGCACCTACCAGCTCAACACCGGCGGCAACACCGACTTCCTGAACATGCTCAACCGCGCGCGCCTCGCATCCAAGAAGGAGTCGAAGACCGAGGCGGTGCAGTCGGTGGCGGCCGAGCGGCTCGACTGGGAGAACATCCACGTCGGCCCCAGCGACTACGTGCCCTGGCAGAAGGACAACAAGGTCTGCTTCATCCGCATCGAGGGCAAGCTCTTCGGCGACGTCCCCATGAACCTCGAGCTGCGGCTCTCGGTGGAGGACTCGCCGAACTCGGCCGGCGTGGCCATCGACGCGATCCGCTGCGCGCGGCTCGCGCTCGACCGCGGCGTCGCCGGGGTGCTGCACGGGCCGAGCGCCTACTTCATGAAGCACCCGCCGCAGCAGTACACCGACGACGACGCCTACCGCATGACCGAGGCGTTCCTGGACGGCTCCTGGGACACCAAGGTCCATGAGATGCCTGATACCGGCGGCCGGGCGCGGAAGCCGGCTCGCGCGGGTCGCTGAGCCCAAGCCGCTGGCGCCCCTGCTCGGGGTGCCGCTGGTCGAGCGGGTGATCCGCACCGCGGCGCGCGCCGGGGTGCGCGAGTTCTGCGTCACCCTCGGCCACCGCGCCGGCTCGCTGCGGCGGCACCTCGGGCAGCTCGCCGGGCGCCTCGGCGTCGCGATCCGCTGCGTCGACAACCCGGACTGGGAGGCCGGCAACGGCACCTCCGTCCTGGCGGCGCGCGCGTGCCTGGGCGAGGGGCCCTTCCTCATCCTCATGGCCGACCACCTGGTGGACGAGTGCACGGTGCGCGCCCTCGTGCGCCGGGCCGAGGCCCCGGACGTGCCGGACCTGCTGCTCGCGGTCGACACCGATCTCTCCAATCCGCTCGTCGACCGCGAGGACGTGACGCGCGTGCGCCTCGAGGGCGGGCGCATCACGGCCATCGGCAAGGGGCTCGAAGGCGCGCACGGCTACGACACCGGCGCCTTCCTCGCCGGCCCCGCGCTCTATGCGGCCGTCGAGCGCGCGTGGCGCGGCGGGGGCGATGCGTCGCTCACCGGGGCCGTGCGCGAGCTCGCCGCCGAGGGCCGCGCGGCGGCGCTCGACCTGCGGCGCGAGGTCGCGGCCGACGCCTTCTGGATCGACGTCGACGACCCGGCGGCCCTGCGGCGTGCCGAGGAGGCGCTGGTCGGGCGCCTGCGCGGCAAGGCGACCGACGGGCCCGTCTCGCGCTGGCTCAACCGGCCGCTGTCCATCCGGCTCACGCGGCAGCTCGCGCGCCTTCCGGTCACGCCCAACCAGCTCACCCTCGCCACCTTCGCCCTCGGCTGCCTGGCCGCCGCGGTGCTGGCGCTGCCGGGGCACCTCGCGCTCGCCACCGGGGGCCTCCTCGCCCAGGCGAGCTCGGTGCTGGACGGCTGCGACGGCGAGCTCGCGCGCCTGCGCCTCGAGGAGTCCGACTTCGGCGGCTGGCTCGACGCCGTGCTCGACCGCTATGCGGACGGCTTCCTGCTCGCCGGCCTCACCTGGCACGTCTACGCCGCGAGCGGCGCCGCGGCGCACCTGCTGCTGGGGCTGCTCGCGGTCACGGGCTCCTTCGCCCTCAGCTACACCGCCGACAAGTACGACGGCCTCATGCGCGCGCGCTTCGGGCGCGGCGGCACGTGGCGCCTGGGACGCGACGTGCGCGTGTTCATCGTCTTCGTCGGCGCGCTGCTGGACACCGCCCTCGCGGCGCTGGCGCTCGTCGCCGCCCTGATGAACGCCGAGGTGGTCCGCCGCATCTGGGTGGCGCGGCAGGCGGCCGCCGCCGCCTGAGGCCATGGGTGCCGCGATCGCCCCCGGCGCCGCGCGCGAGGAGGACGCGCTCGAGCGCTGCGCGCGCGAGCGCATCCTCGCCGTGATCCGGCGCTCCACGGTGCCCGAGGACCCGGCCCACGCCGAGAACACGCTCGCCTGGCTGCTGCGGCTCGCGCCCGGTGCCGACCTCGCGCTGCGCATCGCCGCGCTCGCCCACGACATCGACCGCGCGCTCCCGGAAGGCGAGCGCGTGCGCCGCGCCGACTTCGACGACTACGACGCATTCAAGGCCGCGCACGCGCGCAACGGCGCGCGCGTGCTCGAGGGCATCCTGCGCGCCTGCGGCGCGCCGGAGCCGCTGGTGCGCGAGGCCTGCCGGCTGGTCGCGCGGCACGAGTTCGGCGGCGATGCGCGCGCAGACCTCCTGCGCGACGCCGACAGCCTCTCCTTCTACGACACCAACCTGCCGCTCTACCTCGCGCGCGAGGGCGAGGCCGAGGCGCTGCGGCGCGCGCGCTGGGGCTGGCGGCGCCTCTCGCCGCGCGCGCGCGCGCTGCTCGCCACCGTCCGCCACGGCGACCCCGCCGTGGACGCCATCCTCGAGCGCGTGCTCGCCGAAGGCGCGCGCGAGCGCTGAGCGCGGCCCGCCTCAGGCGGCGGGCTCGCCCCAGCGGGCCCGGAAGAAGCGCTCGCCCAGCGGTCGGCGCTCGCGGGGGGCGGTCTCGCGCTCGCGCAGGTCCGGCGGCAGCCGATCGGGGCCGGCCGGGTGCCCGACGGCGATCACCGCCATGGGCTCGAAGCGTGGTGGGATGGCGCACGCCCGGCGCAGCGCCTCGGCGTCGAAGCCGCCCATCTGGTGGGCGGCGAGCCCCAGGGCCACCGCCTGCAGGCACAGGTTCTCGCTCGCCGCGCCCGTGTCGTAGGCGCCCCAGCGGTTGGGCTCGCCGCTGAAGCCGAAGCGCGTGTCGGCGCAGGCGACCAGCAGCAGCGGTGCCGCCCCCGCCCAGCGGCGGTTCTGCTCGGCCAGGCAGGCGAAGACCGCCTCCCAGCCGGCCGGGTCCGCGAAGCGGTCGGCGACGAGGTAGCGCCACGGCTGGTCGCCGTAGCACGACGGCGCCCAGCGCGCGGCCTCCATGAGGGCCAGGAGCGCCTCGCGGCCGACCGGCCGCTCGGGGTCGAAGCTGCGCGGGCTCCAGCGCCGGGCGATGAGCTCGTGGATGGGGACCGCGGTGCGTGCGGGCTTTTCGGGCATCGTCCCGACCGCCTCAGGCGCCGCGCCGGGCATCCAGGCTCCAGCCTCCGGGTCCGAAGGCCAGCACGTAGAGCAGCCCGCCCAGGATGGCGAGGTTCTTCATGAAGTGGATCATCTGCGCCTGCATCTGCTCGGCCGGCACGGCCCAGAAGGCGTGGAACACGACGGTGGCGGCGACCACGAACAGGGCCAGCGCCACCGCCGCCGCCCGCGCCCACAGCCCCAGGGCCAGCAGCACGCCGCCGCCGAGCTCCACCACGATCACCAGGGGCAGCAGCGCCTTGGCCGCGGGGATGCCGTGCGCGGCCATGTAGGCGGCGGTTCCGTCGTAGCCCGTGATCTTGTTGAGCCCGGCCATCACGAAGATGAAGGCGATGAGCACCCGCCCCGCCAGGGTCGCCAGGTTCGTGCCGTTCGTCATGGTGCCGTCCTCCTCCCCGGGCCCGGCCGCCGCCGGGCCGACGCCGTCGTTCATTGATCGCGCAGGCGCCGTTCGCACCCTGCAGGAAGCCCTGACAAATTACATTTTTCAGGGCTTCCCCGCGGCCAGGGACGGCCGCGGGATGGCCCATGCACATGGAAGTGCATGGCTACATAGGAAAAATCGAAATGGCCGCGAAGCACCTTAGCGCTGAGCAATCCGCGTAGCGGATTGCTCAGAGTTTCTTGCATCATGAGCATAGTGCGAACGAGCGCCGCTGGCGGCAAAATTGTCCGAACAATGCATTCGAATGATTCGAATGACCGGGCGCATGTGGCGGTCGGGGTCGAGGACCTGCGGCTGGTGGAGGCGATCGCCCGGCACGGCACGCTGACGGCCGCGGCC
>WGBS01000127.1 GCA_015494165.1 Gammaproteobacteria bacterium
ACGCCGCAGGCGCTGGCGTTGATGACGGCGGTGACCCCGCCGGACTGGGCGTAGAAGGCGTTCTTCTTGGCCATCGCGTCCTCCCCCTGGTCCTCTCCGCGGCCCCGCCGCGGCGGGCGGCGGGGCGATGCCGGTTTCTCAGTCCCCGCCGCCCCCGCGCTCCCCGGCGCGCCGCCGCTCCAGCTCGTGGTCGGCCTGGACCCGCAGCAGCGTCAGCACGCACTCGCCCAGGTCGTCGTACTCCTCGATCCCGGTGCCGTACATCTGCCGGATGCGGTAGTAGAACTGGCAGCGGTAGCGGCTCGGGCCGGTCTTGACGACCACGAAGTGGCAGCCGTCCACCTCCCAGTAGAGGGCGGGGCAGGTGGTGAGCTGGAAGGAGTGGGGGTTGAGGCGGACCTCGGCGTCGGCGACCTCGACCTCCACCGGCCGGCCCCAGCGCTCGGCCAGGGCCTCGCGCACGACCTGGAGCTCGCTGTCGCTGAAGTCCGGGATCCCGGTCATGGGCCGTCTCCGCCGGGTCTGCGCGCCCCGCGCTTCGCCGGCCGGGCGGGGAGGGAAGCATAGCGCAAAAGCCGCCCGCCGTTCACACGCGCTTCGTTGACTTGGGGCGCGCCGTGCGCTTAGCTTAGTCGCACCCGCGGCCGGCGGCCATCGAGACTTTTGATAGGCGCATCAGCGTGTTCGGGGAGGCGGCCGCCGGCGCCCCGCGAAGGCACAACGACAAGACCAGCCACAGGAGTACCGGCCATGAGAATCGTGCTTCTCGGCGCCCCGGGTTCGGGCAAGGGGACGCAGGCCCAGCGGATGGTCGAGCGCTACGGCATCCCGCAGATCTCCACCGGCGACCTGCTGCGGGCCGAGGTCGCCAAGGGCACCCCGCTCGGGCTCCAGGCCAAGGCGGCCATGGACGCGGGCCAGCTCGTGCCGGACGAGCTCGTGCTCGCCATGATCCGCAACCGCCTCTCGCAGCCGGACGCGCGCAAGGGCTTCATCCTGGACGGCTTTCCGCGCAACCTGTCGCAGGCCGAGGCCCTCGACCGCATGCTGGAGGAGATGGGCAGGCCCCTGGACGTGGCGCTGCTCATCGACGTCGACTTCGAGGTGCTGATGCAGCGGCTCACCGGCCGGCGCACCTGCGAGTCCTGCGGCCGGGTCTACAACATCTACACCAACCCGCCGAAGTTCGACGAGCGCTGCGACGTCTGCGGCGGGGCGCTGCGGCGCCGTGCCGACGACAACGAGGAGACGATCTCCAACCGGCTGCGGGTCTACGAGGCCCAGACGGCGCCCCTGATCGACTACTACCGCAACCAGGGCAAGCTGCGCACGGTCCAGGGGGTGGGCGAGATCGAGGACATCTTCCGCGCCATCACGGCCATCCTCGATCCCATCGCCGAGGCGGAGAAGGAGGCCGCGGAGGCGCCGCCCGCCGCCGGGGCCGCGCCGGCGCCCGCCGCTGCGCCCGCGCGCGAGGCGGCGGCGGCCGCCCCGGAGGCCGCGCCCGCGACGGAGAAACCCGCGGCCAAGAAGAAGCCTGCGGCGAAGAAGAAGCCGGCGACGAAGAAAAAGGCCGCGACCAAGAAGAAGGCGGCGGCGACGAAGAAGAAGGCCGCGGCAAGGAAGAAGGTGGCCGCCAAGAAGAAGCCGGCGGCCAAGAAGAAAGCGGCGGCCAAGAAGAAGGCCGCCGCGAAGAAGAAGCCGGCGGCCAAGAAGAAGGCTGCGGCGAAGAAGAAGACTGCGACCAGGAAGAAGGCTGCGGCGAAGAAGAGGCCGGCCGCCAAGAAGAAGCCGGCGGCCAAGAAGAAGGCCACCGCGAAGAAGAAGGCGTCGGCGAAGAAGAAGGCCGCGGCCAAGAAGACCGCGCCCAAGAGGAAGGCGGCCCGAAAGAAGGCCGCGACGAAGCGCAAGGCGAAGGCGCGCCGCCGCTAGGCCGGCACGGCCCGAACCGGGCCGCCCGCGGCTTGTCAAAGAGGGGGCCGTGGCGCTGCGCCGCGGCCCACCGTGATCCTCACTTCCCGACCGGAGGAGCAGGAGATGAGCACGAACGGTCGAAGCGTTCTCGCCCGCACCCTCGTCCCCGCGCTGGCCTGCGCCTGGCTGCTGGCCGCCGGGGCGCCGGCGGCACAGGCCGCCGACGCCGGCTTCGGGGCCAAGCACAAGGTCGTCATCCAGGTCAGCACGGACGATCCGCGCACCCAGCGCATCGCGCTGAACAACGCGGTGAACCTCCAGAAGCGCTACGGGATCGACAACGTCGAGGTGGAGATCGTCGCCTACGGTCCCGGCCTGTCGCTGCTGACGCGCAAGAGCCCGCAGGCGGCGCGCGTGCGCAGCCTCGCCATGCAGAACATCCGCTTCAGCGCCTGCGGCAACACCATGCGCAAGGTGACCAAGAAGACCGGCCATCGCCCGCAGCTCGTCGAGGGCGTCAAGGTGGTGCCGGCGGGCGTGGCCCGCATCATCGAGCTCCAGGAGCAGGGCTACGCCTACGTGAGGCCCTGAGGGGCGCGGGCCTTCAGGCCTCGGCCTGCGCCGGGGCGCGGCCGGCGGGCTCCAGCGGCCCGCGCCCGGCCGCGGGCCCCGGCGCGGTGCCGGCGCGGTAGAGGTAGTCGCGCGTCAGCGGCACCGCGTCGCGCTCGAGCGCGAGCTGGATCTGGAACACGACCAGGTCGCGCGCCTGGAAGGCGGCCTCGCACACGGCGAGGTAGAACTCCCACATGCGGCAGAAGCGCTCGCCGTAGCGCGCGGCGGCCTCGGCGCGGTGCTCCTGGAAGCGCGCCTGCCAGCAGGCCAGCGTGTGCGCGTAGTGCAGGCGCAGCACCTCCACGTCGCAGTTGACGAGCCCGCTGCGCTCGATCGCCGCCGCCACCTCCGACAGCGCCGGGATGTAGCCGCCGGGGAAGATGTAGCGCCGGATCCAGGCGTTGGTCAGGCCCGGGGGCCCGAGGCGGCCGATGGTGTGCAGCACGGCGACCCCGTCCGGCGCGAGCAGCTCGCGCACCCGGTCGAAGAAGGTCACGTAGTGCGGCCGCCCCACGTGCTCGAACATGCCGACCGAGACGATGCGGTCGTAGCGGCCCCGGTGCTCGCGGTAGTCCTGCAGCTCGAAGCGCACGCGGCCGGCGAGGCCCGCCGCCTCGGCGCGGGCGCGCGCCACGCGCAGCTGCTCGCGCGAGAGCGTCAGCCCCGTGACCTCGACGCCGTGCTCGCGCGCCAGATGCAGCGCGAGCCCGCCCCACCCGCAGCCGATGTCGAGCACCCGCTGGCCCGGCTCCAGGCACAGCTTGGTGGCCAGATGCGCGCACTTGGCGCGCTGCGCCGCCTCCAGGTCCATGCCGGGCTCGGCGAAGTAGGCGCAGGAGTAGTGCATGTCCTCGTCGAGCATGCGGCGGAAGAGCCACTCGTCGAGGTCGTAGTGGTGGGCGACGTTGCGGTAGCTGCGCGCGATGCGGTTCCACTGCTGGAGCAGGCGCAGGGGCGGCACCGCCAGGCGCCGCCACCCGCGCAGCGGCCGCTCCGGGAAGTTGCGCATCAGGAGCACCAGCAGCGCCGCGAGCCCGCCCTCGCCCGCGTCCCACTCCCCCTCCATGTAGGTCTCGCCGAGCGCGAGCCCCGGGTCGCGCGCGATGCGCCCCAGCGTGCGGCGGCCGCGGACGATCCACTCGGCGTGCGGCTCGCCGCTGCCGAGCACGCGGGTGGTCCCATCGGGCAGGGCGAGGCGCAGGGTGCCCTCGCGGATGCGGCGCTCGAGGAGCTGCAGGTACATGGCGCTCCTCCTTTCTCGTTGTGGTCCGGTCGAGCTCCTCCGGCGGAGGCCCCACCATAGGCGCCCCCTCGCCGGGGCGTCAAGCGGCGGGCCGCCCGGCCGCGCAGCCGGCCGCTGCGGGTTTCGGCTATCATGCGCCGCCATGGGCGGGGTGCTGAGGCGGCTGGTGGACGTCGTCCTGCTGCGTGCCGGACCGCAGGCGCTGCCCGCCTCGCGGACGCTGGCCACGGGCTGCGTGCTGGCCTACGTCGCCGTCGGGGTGGCGGTGCTCGGCGCGCGCATGGGGCCGGCGAAGGCGCTCGCCGAGGGGATCCTGGACGCCGCCATGCTGGCGGCCTTCGCCTGGGGTCTGCTGCGCCTGCGCGGCTGGCCCAACCGCTTCCTGCAGACCTACACGGCGCTCACGGGCACCGGGGCGCTCCTCGGGCTGCTCGCCTGGGCGCCCCGGTGCCCGTGAGCGCCGTGTAGGTCTGCAGGAAGCGGTTGGGCCAGCCGCGCAGGCGCAGCAGACCCCAGGCGAAGGCCGCCAGCATGGCGGCGTCCAGGATCCCCTCGGCGAGCGCCTTCGCC
>WGBS01000128.1 GCA_015494165.1 Gammaproteobacteria bacterium
GTGCGGAAAGTCTTACTTTCGTAGTGGGATTTCCCTCCGGCGCCACGCCGGACGATGGCTCGCCAGCGGACTTCGCCCGACGGCGTCACCCGCTTTTGAATAGTCGCCATCCCCCCTCTCCAGGGCGACCACAAGCCGAGAGAGAGGGTACTGACGGCCGGATTCGAGGTCTACCAGAAACGAGCCCGAACGGTCGTTCTCACCGCGCTGGCCGCCCGGAGTGTGCCTGGAGTGTGCCTGAAAAAACCCCGCCTGGCAGCGGAGTCCGGCTAAGTGGTTGTTTCTGTTGGTGGGCGCTCCAGGGATCGAACCTGGGACCTCTGCCGTGTGAAGGCAGCGCTCTCCCGCTGAGCTAAGCGCCCGTGCGAGGTGGGGGAGGCGGATTCTATGCCCGCCGCGCGGGGCCGGTCAAACGCTCGCCAGGCGTGACGCGCTTCACGGTCTCGCGTCCCGCCGGGCGGCATCGTGCCGTGGGACGATGGGCAGGCGCGCCGCGACACTCTTCCTGCTGCTGTTCCTGCTGCTCGCGCTCGCGGCCGTCGTCTGGCAGCGGGGCGCTCTGGGGCCCGGACGCCGGCCGGCGCCGGTCGCCTCGCACCCGGCACCGGCCTCCGGGCCCACGGCGGCAGCCGGCTTCCGCGCGACGGAGGTCCGCCACGGGCTGGAGGCGCTGGGACGCCTCCCGCCCGACGCCCGGCTGGCGGCGGCCTTGGCCGAGGTGCGACGCCTCACGGCGGGCACGGACGGCGACGTGGAGGCACGATGGAAGGGCAGCGCCTGGGAGCTCGCGGACGACCGGGGCCGTGTCCTCGCGCGCCTGCCGGCGCTCGCCAGCTTCGACGCTGCGACCGCGGCGCTCGCAGCCGCCGCCGATCCGGCCTGGGTGGCAGAGGTCCGGCGCCGGGCCTCCGGTGCGCGTCCGGCCTGGCTGCAGGGGCTAGAGGCCGAGGAGATCGTGGGCGGCTTGCTCGAGATCGACGCGCGCTGGCGCGTCGGCGATCGCGAGGCCGGCGACCTCCGCGCGGCCGCAGAGGGGCTGGCGCGCCTCCTCTATGCGGTGCCGCAGCGCGTGCCGGTGGAAACCGATGCGCTGGCTGGAAGGGCGTGGGCGGTGCTGGCGCTGGCCGAGCGCGTATGGGAGGACAAGCTGTGGGAGGCGCGTGCCTGGCTCGCGTGGCGCCTCGGCTACACGGCGGCCGCGGACGAAGCGGCGGGCCACCTCGATGCCGGAGATCCCTTTCGCTGGTACGTGCGGCGCGAGGACGCGCGGCTGGAGAAGGCCGCGCGCAGCTTCCTCGCCGGGCGTGGGGGAAGCGGCCTCGCCGCAGACCTCTGGCTGCTTCGCCTCGCGGAGATGCGCGAGACGCGCCGTTGGGCACGTTTCGCGGCGGCGCGGCTCCGCGACCGGCCCGTGGGCCTCTATCATCTGGCCGCCGCGCGCCGGCTGGGCGGCTTCGGCCCGCACGAGAAGGCGCTGGCGCTCGCCGTGGCACAGCTCTATGCGCGCGCCACGGGGCGTGCCGCCCCCTGGGGTGCCGGCGTGCCGGTGGATCTCGACGGGGCGGTGAGCGCCTTCGAGGCCGGGCTCGCGCGCATGGCGGACGAGGCGGCCGGCCCTCTGCTGGACGGCGTCTCCCTGCGGCTCCTGCACCGCGCCCACTTCTACGGCGCCCTGTTCGGGCTGGGCGAGATCGAGATTGCGCTGCGCAACGTCCCCGAGCGCTCGCGTGCGCTGCTCGACCGGCTTCGCGCGGTGCCCGCCCCGCCGCCGGCGCTCGCAGCCGTGGCGGGCACTCTGGCCTTCCTGCATGAGGCGGAGTTCGGCGAGCCGCTGCGGTCGCAGGGGACGCCAGCCGTGGCGCGGCGCCTGCGCGAGCTCTCGGAGCGCCTCGGTCCGGAGGCCGCGAGGCGCGCGCTCGGGCGCCTACTGCGGCACGTGGGCGTGCGGCAGCCCGCACGGCTGGTCCTGGCACAGGCGGCGATGGCGGGGTGCGAGGCACGGCCCGACCACCTTGCCGCCTGCGCGCGGCTGGCCGCTGGAGACCTGCTCCTGCTTCCGGTCGCGGAAGGGCTGTACGCAGCGCTGCGACGGCTGGCGCCGTGGGGCCACGAGGTGTCGGCGGCCTGGGCCATGGCGCTCGCCGGCGACCACGCCGCCCTTCGTGCCTGGAGCAGGGAGCCGCGCGTGCCGACGCTCGCGCGAATCTACGCCCTCGAGCTGCTGCCGCAGGCGCAGGTCCGCGCGGCCGATTTCGAGGACGTGCTGCGCACGGCGCCCGAGAGCTGGCACGCATGGCGGCGCTATGCGCGCTGGCTCGAGGGCCGTGGCCGGCTCGACGACGCCGAGCGGGTGGTGCGGCGCTGGCTCGCCCGCACCCGGGCGCGTGTGCGTGACACCCGGCGCGGCGACGCCATCGCCATGCAGGCGCGGCTGCTGCGGCGGCAGGGGAGGACCGAGGCCGCCTGGCGCGTGATCCGTCGCCACGTCGCCGGGCAGCAGGGTGTGGTCCTGGCCGAGGCGGTGCGCGTGGCGCTCGCGCGCGCGGACGTCGATGGGGCGCGCCGCATCGCGCAGCTCTACCGGCGCCGCTATCCCGGCTCGGCCCGCGCGCACGTGGCGCTGGCCCGGGTGCGCTGGCACGAGGGGCGTCACCGGGACGCGGCCGCGGATCTCGTGCGCAACCTCGGAGGCTGGTCGCACCGGATCTGGGGGGAGGTCGTGGGTGCGGCGATGGCCGAAGCCTTCGGCGACGACGCGCCGCGCGCGCTCGCGGCATGGGAGGCCCTGCGCGCCGCCGGCCTCGACGGCCACCGCCTGTATGCGGTGGCGGGCGCCTTCGGACGCGCGGGGCGGCACCGAACCGCATTCGAGCTGCTGCGGCGCACCCCGCTGCGTGGGATCCTGCGGGCACAGGCCCTTCTCGAGGCCGCCGCCCATCTCGAGGAGGCCGAGGGTGCCGAGTCCGCGGCGCGCTGGATCGGGCAGCAGGGCCTGGGGCGGCTCGGGGACGGCGCGGTCGCCATCCTGCACGGGGAAGGCTGGCACGAGCTCGCGTGGCGCATCCCCCGCGACCTCGGTCGCGCCGCCCACCCGGATGCCGCATGGTACATGCGGGCCGCCAGCGGGCGCCTGGGGCGGACGCTGACGGCGGAGCGACGCCGCGCCGCGCTGCGGGCGCTCGCCGGCCTCGCGCCCTCGCGCTACACGCTGCTCGCGCGCTTTCTCCTGGATGAGGCGCGCGAGGCGGAGGTGGCGCGGCTGGTCGTGCCGCGGCGCAAGCTCGGTGAGGTGGGCTACGCGCTCGGCGTGCGGGCGATCGCCGAGGGCCGGATCGAGGACGCCGCCTGGTGGTTGCGGGTCGCGGTGGAGGCGCGCCACACGGGGGAGGCCGAATACCACTGGGCCTGGATGCAGCTCGCGCTATGGGCGCAGCAGGCGCCAGGGCTTGGTGCCGGCAAGGCATGCCTCCCGCGCTTCCTCTACAGCCGCCCCCGCCCGTGGCCCGCGGGCTGGCCGCAGGCGCGGCCCGGATGCCGTGACGGCTAGCGCCCGCCGCGCCGTGGCCGCGCGCGGCGGTAGAGGATGAAGGTGAGGTCGTCGGGCTTGTGGGGGCGCGCCGCGGCGGGCGCGGCCATGCGCTCGGCGCAGGCGGCGACCAGGCGCGCGGCGGCCGCCGCCAGGGGGCCCTTGCGCACGGCGGCGACGATCTCGTCGAGGTGCAGGTTGTCGAACAGGCCGTCGCTCGCCAGCACCACCGTGTCGTAGGGGGCGAGCCGCAGCACCGGCCCCACCTCGATGCGCATGTCGGGTGAGCCGATGACGTTCGTCACCAGGTGGCGGTCGGCGTGGTGCAGGGCCTCGCGCTCGTCGATCAGGCCCGCCTCCACGGCGTAGGCCACCGGCGCGTGCGAGACCGTCTGCCACTTGAGGCGCCCGCGCTGGCCGACGACGAGGAGCTCGGCGTCGCCGACGTGGTAGGGCCTGAGGGTGGCGTCGCGGATCTCGGCCGCCACCAGGGTGGTGGCGGCGCCGAGACCCTGCTCGAGCAGGCCGCGGTTGGCCTGCTCGATGGCGTCGAGGATGGCCCCGCGCAGCTCGCGGCCCTCGCGCGCGGCGGCGACGAGCGCAGCGCGCAGGGCGCGCACGGCGCAGGCCGAGGCCCCGGCGCCGCCGCGCTGCCCGCCCATGCCGTCGGCGACCGCGAGCACCCCGGCATCGGCCTCTAGCGGCAGGACCGCGGCGGCGTCCTCGTTGGGACCCTCCTTGCCGGGGGCGCGGTGCGTGTAGAGCACCGCCTCGCCGCCGGCGACGGCGAAGGCGAGCGGGGCCGCCAGGTCCTCGCCCGCGAAGAGCGTGGGGTCCGGGATGGGGGCGGCGAGGGTGGCCGCCGTCTCGTCGTGCCTGCCCGTCACGCTCGCGCCCTCAGTCCCACTCCAGCCGTTCGAGGTGCTCGCGCAGGCGCCGCACCGTGCGGTAGCGGCGCAGGATGAGGCTGCGCTTGAGCCCGCAGACGATCTCCTTGACCTGGCGCGGCTGCCGCGCGTAGTGGCGGCGCCCGCCCACGGCCTCGTAGAGCAGGTGCACCAGGTCGACCAGGTCCTGACGCATGGCCTCGGCCGTCGCCGGGCCGCTGTGGAAGAGATCGATGAGCTTGATCTCGAAGCCGAGCCCCACCTGTCGCACGATCACGTTGTCCGAGTGCAGGTCGCCGTGGTACTCGCGCGCGCCGTGTATGCATTCGATGCCGCAGGCGAGCGCATGCAGCAGGTGCAGCGCCATGAAGGCGTCGATGCGCCGCCCGGGCTGGCGCGCCAGCCACTCCGCGAGCAGCTCCCCGTCGACGTAGTCCGAGACGAGGAAGGTCACGGGCGTGCGCCGCACCACCAGCGTCTCCTGCGTGCGGTACTGGATGACGATGGGGCAGTGGCGCAGCCGGTGCAGCTTGCGCGCATAGGCGCGCGCCGTGCGGTTGCCCGGGTTGCGCTGCGGGAAGAAGAACTTGCCCGCGCGCTCGATCCCCGTGGCGAGCTCGCGCAGCATGTAGACCTCGCCCTCCCACCCGCTGCCGAGGCGGGAGAGGACCTCGTACTTCCTGAGCAGCACGCGCCCCGGGGCGAAGTCGAAGGACTCGATCGCCGGGGCGCGCGTCCGCGCCCGGCCCGCCATCTTCCCCTCCGCGCGGCCCGCGCCCGCGCGCCGCGGCCCATGATAGCCCAAGGGCCGGGCCGGGAGCGCCCTTCTGCTACAATGCGCGCCCCCGCGGCGGGAGTCGCTCCATGACGGTCAGGACGCGCTTCGCACCCAGCCCCACGGGCTACCTGCACATCGGCGGCGCGCGCACGGCGCTCTACTCGTGGCTGCACGCGCGGCGCCACGGGGGGCGCTTCGTGCTGCGCATCGAGGACACCGACCGCGAGCGCTCCACCGAGGAGTCGGTGCGGGCGATCCTGGAGGGCATGGAGTGGCTGGGGCTCGCCTGGGACGAGGGGCCCTTCTTCCAGAGCGAGCGCTTCGACCGCTACCGCGAGGTGGTCCGGCGCCTCCTCGACAGCGGCCACGCCTACTACTGCTACTGCTCCAAGGAGCGCCTCGAGCGCCTGCGCGCCGAGCAGCTCGCGCGCAAGGAGAAGCCGCGCTACGACGGCCTGTGCCGCGACCGCGAGGGCCCGCCGCCGGAGGGCGTGAAGCCGGTGGTGCGCTTCCGAAACCCGCGCGAGGGCGAGGTCGTGGTCGAGGACCTGATCCGGGGCCGTGTGGTGTTCGCCAACGCCGAGCTCGACGACCTCGTCATCCAGCGCGCCGACGGCACGCCCACCTACAACCTGACGGTGGTGGTGGACGACTGGGACATGCGCATCACACACGTGATCCGCGGCGACGACCACCTCAACAACACCCCGCGCCAGATCAATATCATGCGCGCCCTCGGCGTCGAGCCGCCGGCCTACGCGCATGTGCCCATGATCCTCGGCCCCGACGGCAAGCGCCTGTCCAAGCGCCACGGCGCGGTCTCGGTGCTCCAGTACCGCGAGGAGGGCTACCTGCCGGAGGCCCTGCTCAACTACCTGGTGCGCCTCGGCTGGTCCCACGGCGACCAGGAGGTGTTCTCGGTCGAGGAGATGATCCGCCTCTTCGACATCCGCGAGGTGAACCGCTCCGCCTCGACCTTCAACCCCGACAAGCTCCTGTGGCTCAACCACCACTACATCCAGACGGGCGACCCCGCCCACGTCGCCCGGCACCTCGCGTGGCACATGGAGCGCCTCGGCATCGACACCTCCGCGGGGCCGCCGCTCGAGCAGGTCGTGCTCGCCCAGCGCGAGCGCTGCAAGACGCTGCGCGAGATGGCCGAGCGCAGCCGCTGGGCCTACGAGGAGCCGGCGGGCTACGACCACAAGGCCGCGGCCAAGCACCTGACGGCCGAGGCCGCGCCCGTGCTGGAAGCCCTGCGCGAGCGCCTCGCCGCGCTCGCCGACTGGACGCCGGAGGCGATCCACACGCAGGCGGTCCTCCCCGTCGCCGAGGCGCTCGGCCTCAAGCTCGGCAAGGTGGCGCAGCCGCTGCGGGTCGCGCTCACCGGAGGCACCGTCTCGCCCCCCATCGACCAGACCGTGGCCCTGGTCGGGCGCGAGCGCACGCTCGCGCGCATCGAGCGCGCCCTCGCCTGGATCCGCGCGCATGCGGGGGAGACGGGTGAGGGGTGACGGTCTGCGGCGGTAGAGGCGGGAGGCGGGTGTCGGGAGGCGAGGGGTGGTGCGCGCTCCGCGCGCAGCCATTTGGTCGGGGCTGGAAGCCCCTCCCACAGGCAGGGTACAGGTCGCGGGTTGCGGTTCACAGTGGCCTGCACACCGTGACCTGTCACCCGTCTCCCGCAACCCGTCTCCCGTACACTCCCGCGAATGCGGGCACCGCTTCCAGCCGCGACCGCCCGCGGCGGCAGCGGCGAGAGACGGGCGTCGGGAGACGAGGGGTGGTGCGCGCTCCGCGCGCGGCCTTTGGATCCTTCCGCTTCCCGGTCGGGCCTGGAAGCCCTCCCACAATCAGGGACTGTTTCGCGTCTCCCGCAACCCGTCTCCGGCGACTTATAATTGATGGAGTGCCGGGTTGACAGGGCAGGGTGCCCCGCGTAGATTGCCCGGCGCGTTCACGGGGCCATAGCTCAGCTGGGAGAGCGCCAGCATGGCATGCTGGAGGTCGCCGGTTCGATCCCGGCTGGCTCCACCAGACGCAGACGGGCCCCCGCGCGGGGCCCGTCGCGTGAGCGGAGGCAGGCATGGGACGGCTCGGCCGCCTGACCGTGTGGGCGGGCGCCATCCTCAGCGCGGCGGGGCTGGTCGCGGGCTTCGGGGCGCTGTTCCTCGACGCCGGCGGCCTCGCCATCGAGCTGCTGGGACTGGTGCCGGCCGGCTTCCTCCTGCTGCTCACGGGCACGGTGATCTCCCAGCTCCACCGCTCCCGCTGAGGCTCCGCATCCCCGTCCCCATCGTCTAGCTGGCCTAGGACTCAGCCCTTTCAAGGCTGCAACACGGGTTCGAATCCCGTTGGGGACGCCATTGCCGGGGCGGGTGTCTCGGCCGCCCGCCCGGCGCCGGCTTCCGCTCGTCGTCTCCGCCACGCCTCCGGTCGGCCGTCCGGGACCGCCTGCCGTTCCGCCGCGCGGAAGCGGTCGAGCCTGACCACACGAAAGCTGCCGTAATTACCGCGCGTTGCGCGCGGGCCGCACCGTCGCTCCGCATCGGACTCCTTTATCCCGCGATCACGGGGCGCCTTGCCTTCCGGCGCTCCCCTGTTGACCACGCTCAAGTTCCGCGCCCCGGCGCCGACACAGCGCCTGACGTCGGCACGCGCGGTGCGGCCGGCGTCGGCCCCCTCCCGGGGCCCGGGGAACGGGAGCACGGGAGGCGGAAGGAAGCGCTGCGGGCAAGGGAGCGTGGAGAACGGACGATGACGGAAGCGCAGGTGACGGATGCGAAGGAACGGCTGGTGCTGCCGGCCGCGCTCGAGATCGAGGGGGCCGAGGACCTGCTCGCGCGCTGCCGGGCGGCCGCCACCGGCGAGGGCGCCCTCGCCATCGACGCCGGCGAGGTCGAGAGCGTCGACACGGCGGGCCTCCAGATCCTCATCGCCACGCGGGCGGCCCTCGCGGCGGCGGGGCGCGCGCTGCGCTGGGAGCGCGTGAGCCCCGCGCTCGCCGAGGCGGCCCGGCTGGCCGGAGCCACGGGCGCGCTCGGTCTGGACGGCACGGCGGAGTGAGCAGCAGGGGAGGGTGACGGAGATGGCGAAGATCCTCGCGGTGGACGACTCGGCCTCGATGCGCCAGATGGTGGCTTTCACCCTCAAGAACGCGGGGCACGAGGTGATCGAGGCCGCCGACGGCCGGGAGGCGCTGGAGATCGCGCGCAAGACGCCCGTGAACCTCGTGCTGTCGGACGTGAACATGCCCAACATGGACGGCATCCAGCTCATCCGCGAGCTGCGCGCGCTGCCGAGCTACCGCTTCACGCCCATCCTCATGCTGACCACCGAGTCGGCGGCGAGCCGCAAGCAGGAGGGCAAGGCGGCGGGCGCCACCGGCTGGATCGTCAAGCCCTTCAACCCCGACCAGCTCCTCGCCACCGTCGACCGCGTGCTGCGCTGAGGGACGCAGGGATGAGCGTCGACATCGCGCGCTTCCACCAGGCCTTCTTCGAGGAGGCGGCGGAGGGGCTCGAGACCCTGGAGCAGGGGCTGCTCGCGCTCGCCGAGCACGGCGGCGATCCCGAGACGCTGAACGCCGTCTTCCGCGCCGCGCACCTCGTCGAGCAGCGTCTCGAGCAGGTGGGTGAAGCCGGCCAGCGCCTGGAAGCCGAAGGTCGCGGCGCCCCCCTTCATGGAGTGCGCGGCGCGGAAGACGGCGTTCAGCGTCTCGGGATCGCCGCCGTGCTCGGCGAGCGCGAGCAGCCCCTGCTCCAGGGTCTCGAGCCCCTCCGCCGCCTCCTCGAAGAAGGCCTGGTGGAAGCGCGCGATGTCGACGCTCA
>WGBS01000129.1 GCA_015494165.1 Gammaproteobacteria bacterium
GGGCGGCGAGCGCGCGCGCGTGCTCGAGTACACCGAGACCGGCGACCACTTCGCCGCGCGCATCGAGACCATGCCCGAGCGTCTCGCGCCCGAGGACCGCGAGACCGAGGTCCTCATGCGCACGGTCGTCAACCTCTTCGACCAGTACGTCAAGCTCAACAAGAAGGTGCCGCCCGCGGTGCTGACCTCGCTGTCAGGCATCGACGAGCCCGGGCGCCTCGCCGACACCATCGCCGCGCACATGGCGCTGAAGCTGGAGGAGAAGCAGCGCATCCTCGAGATCGAGGACGTGCGCGAGCGCTTCGAGCACCTCATGGGGCTGATCGAGGGCGAGATCGACATCCTCCAGATCGAGAAGCGCATCCGCTCGCGCGTCAAGCAGCAGATGGAGAAGAGCCAGCGCGAGTACTACCTCAACGAGCAGATGAAGGCGATCCAGAAGGAGCTGGGCGAGCTGGAGGACGCGCCCAACGAGGCCGAGGAGCTCGCGCGCCGCATCGAGAAGTCCGGCATGCCCAAGGAGGCGCGCAAGAAGGCCGAGGCCGAGCTCAACAAGCTCAAGATGATGTCGCCCATGTCGGCCGAGGCCACCGTGGTGCGCAACTACATCGACTGGCTGGTGCAGGTGCCGTGGAAGAAGCGCACGCGCATCCGCCACGACCTCGCCCAGGCCCAGGAGGTGCTGGATGCGGACCACTACGGGCTGGAGAAGGTCAAGGAGCGCATCCTCGAGTACCTCGCCGTGCAGCAGCGCGTGCGCAAGATGAAGGGCCCGATCCTGTGCCTGGTGGGCCCGCCGGGCGTGGGCAAGACCTCGCTCGGGCGCTCCATCGCGCGCGCCACCAACCGCAAGTTCGTGCGCATGTCGCTCGGCGGGGTGCGCGACGAGGCCGAGATCCGCGGCCACCGCCGCACTTACATCGGCGCGCTGCCGGGCAAGATCATCCAGAACATGGCCAAGGTCGGGGTCAAGAACCCGCTCTTCCTCCTCGACGAGGTGGACAAGATGGCCATGGACTTCCGCGGCGACCCCGCCTCGGCCCTGCTCGAGGTGCTCGACCCCGAGCAGAACCACACCTTCAACGACCACTATCTGGAGGTGGACTACGACCTCTCGGAGGTCATGTTCGTCTGCACCGCGAACACCCTCAACATCCCGCCGGCGCTGCTGGACCGCATGGAGGTGATCCGCATCCCGGGCTACACCGAGGACGAGAAGGTCCACATCGCCACGCGCTACCTGGTGCCCAAGCAGATGAAGGCGAGCGGCTTGCGCGAGGAGGAGCTCGTCATCACCGAGCCCGCCATCCGCGACATCATCCGCTACTACACGCGCGAGGCGGGCGTGCGCAATCTCGAGCGCGAGATCGCCAAGATCTGCCGCAAGGTGGTGAAGGGGCTGGTGCTCAAGCCGCGCGACCGGCGCGTGGTGGTCAGCCCGCGCAACCTCGAGAAGTACCTGGGGGTGCGCCGCTACCGCTACGGGCGCGCCGAGGAGAGCGACCGCGTCGGCCAGGTGACGGGGCTCGCCTGGACCGAGGTCGGCGGCGAGCTGCTCACCATCGAGGCCGCGGTCATGCCCGGCAAGGGCAACATCATCCGCACCGGTCAGCTCGGCGACGTCATGAAGGAGTCGATCGAGGCGGCACGCACCGTGGTGCGCGCGCGCGCGCGGCTGCTGGGCATCCCCGGCGACTACTTCGAGAAGCACGACATCCACATCCACGTGCCGGAGGGCGCCATCCCCAAGGACGGCCCCAGCGCCGGCATCGGCATGTGCACGGCGCTGGTCTCGGCGCTCACGGGCATCCCGGTGCGCGCCGACGTGGCGATGACGGGCGAGATCACGCTGCGCGGCGAGGTGCTGCCCATCGGCGGGCTGAAGGAGAAGCTGCTCGCCGCCCACCGCGGCGGGGTGCGCACCGTTCTGATCCCGGAGGAGAACGTCAAGGACCTCGTCGACATCCCGAAGAACGTCAAGGCCGAGCTCGACATCCGGCCCGTGAAGTGGATCGACCAGGTCTTCGAGATCGCGCTCGCCAGCATGCCGGTGCCGCTGCCGGAGGACGAGGAGGGCGGCGCCAAGCCCGCCGAGGCCAAGCGCAAGGGCGGCCGCAAGCGCGGCGGCGTGCACGCGCACTGAGTGCGGCGCGGGTGCGTGACGGGCGCGGTTGACCCTGCGCGCGTGCGCTTGCTATAAGGCAGCGCTCCGGCCGCGCTGCGCGCCGGCCGGCGCGCGAGCGGCGGCCTCCAAGGAGCGCAGGGAGCGGAGGCGTCCCGTTGGGGCCTTCCGCGCACCGCCGCCCACGGTCCGGCCCAGGGGGATCACCGCAGCGCGCGGTGCGGCGTGCCGCAGAACGGCCGTCCCGCGCACGCCGACGATCACAGACGCAAGCCGAAGAAAGAGGGGAGCCCGCATGAACAAGTCCGAGCTCATCGACGCCGTCGCCGAGACCGCCAACCTTCCGCGCGCCGCCGCCGAGCGCGCCGTCAACGCCGTCTTCGACTCCATCCGCGACGCCCTGGTCAAGGGCGAGCAGGTGGTGCTCGCGGGCTTCGGGACCTTCTCCGTCAAGGAGCGTGCTGCGCGCACCGGCCGCAACCCCCAGACGGGCGAGACCATCCAGATCGCGGCCGCGCGCGTGCCGAGCTTCAAGGCTGGCAAGACGCTCAAGGATGCCGTAAACTAGCGCCGCTCCACGGGCCGCGGCCGCGGCCCGGCGCCGCCGGGCGCGGCCGGCGGCGGGCTCGGATCCCGCGGGGGCGGCACCGCATGCGGGTGCTTAGCTCAGCCGGGAGAGCGTCGCCCTTACAAGGCGAAGGTCGGGGGTTCGAGCCCCTCAGCACCCACCAGGCGCACATCCGGAGCGGTAGTTCAGCTGGTTAGAATGCCGGCCTGTCACGCCGGAGGTCGCGGGTTCGAGTCCCGTCCGCTCCGCCACCTTCCTTGCCTTTCCCCGTGCAATTAGCGGCTTGGCAGCACGGGCGCTTCCGTCTCATCCATCTTGTAGACCAATGGGACCGGCGTGCCCGCGCCTGGCGAGCTTGGGCGGGCGGCCGCCTTTGCCTCGCGGCCTGCCTTGGCCGTCCGTGAGGGTCGCGGTCCGCGCCGTGCGGCGACGCCCTGCGCCCGTCGACTTCGGCCCCGAAGCGGCTCATATATACGGTTGACGTAATATATCGGACGCCGTATATTTTCGCGCCCATGGAGGTCGCGCCCGAGGCCCTCTTCGCTGCGCTCGCCCATCCCCTGCGCCTGCGCGCGCTGCTGCTGCTGCGCGAGGCGGGCGAGCTGTGCGTGTGCGAGCTGACGGGAGCCCTCGAGGTCGCTCAGCCGGTGCTCTCGCGCCACCTCGCGCTGCTGCGCGAGGCCGGCATCGTCGCCGACCGCCGCGAGGGGCGCTGGGTCCATTACCGCCTCCACGAGGGCCTGCCCGCGTGGGCCCGCTGCGTGCTCGACTGCGCCGCCGAAGGCGTCGCCGGACAGGCGCGCCCGCGGCGCGACCGCGAGCGCCTCACGATCGCGCGCCGGCCCGGGGTGCGCTGCCGCGCCTGAGGGAACCGCGCCGGAAGGGGAAGAAGAAGGCCGTGAACATCCTGTTCCTGTGCACCGGAAATTCCTGCCGCTCGCAGATGGCCGAGGGGTGGGCGCGGAGCCTCGCGCCGTCGCACTGGGGCATCGCCTCCGCGGGCATCGAGGCGCACGGCAAGAACCCGCGCGCCATCGCCGTGATGCGCGAGGCGGGCGTCGACATCTCGGGCCAGGAGTCGACCCGCCTCACGGAGGCGATGCTGGAGGAGGCCGACGTGGTGGTCACGGTCTGCGGCCACGCGGACGAGCGCTGCCCGGCGCTGCCGCCCGGCACGCGCAAGGAGCACTGGCCCCTGGAGGATCCGGCCCGGGCGACGGGCACGGAGGAGGAGGTCATGGCGGTCTTCCGCGCCACGCGCGACGAGATCCGCGCACGCGTGGCGGCGCTCGTCGAGCGCCTGCGCGCGGAGGAGGAGGCGGCATGAGCGTGCAGTGCGAGCGCGCGGCACGGCGCGCCGGGGGAGCGGCCATGGGCCTCTTCGAGCGCTATCTCACCGTGTGGGTGCTGGCGTGCATGGCCGCGGGCGTCGCCCTCGGCCATGCCTTCCCCGGCGCGGTCCGGCCCCTGGCCTCCCTGGAGGTCGCGCGCGTCAACCTGCCGGTGGCCGCGCTCGTGTGGCTCATGATCGTGCCCATGCTGCTCAAGGTGGACCTGCGGGCGCTCGGCGGGGTGGCGCGCCACTGGCGCGGCGTGGCCGTGACGCTCGCGGTCAACTGGCTCGTCAAGCCCTTCTCCATGGCCCTGCTCGCCTGGCTCCTGCTCGGCGGGCTCTTCCGCGCCTGGCTGCCGGCCGGCCAGGTCGAGCAGTACGTGGCGGGGCTCGTGATCCTGGCCGCCGCCCCCTGCACCGCGATGGTCTTCGTCTGGAGCCACCTCTCGCGCGGCGAGCCGCACTTCACGCTGACGCAGGTGGCGCTCAACGACGTCGTCATGGTCTTCGCCTTCGCGCCCATCGTGGGCCTGCTGCTGGGGCTGTCCTCGGTCGCGGTGCCCTGGGGCACGCTGCTCCTCTCGGTGGCCGTCTACATCGTGCTGCCGCTCGCCGTCGCCGCCGCGTGGCGGCGCTGGCTGCTCGCGCGCCCCCACGGCTGGCTGCGCCTGCAGCGGGTGCTGCGGCGGCTGCACCCGCTCTCGCTCGCAGCCCTGCTCGCGACGCTCGTGCTGCTCTTCGCCTTCCAGGGCGGGCAGATCGTGCGCCAGCCGTTCGTCATCGCGCTGCTGGCCGTGCCCATCCTCCTCCAGGTGCTCCTCAACGCGGGCCTGGCCTACCTGCTCAACCGTGCCGTGCGCTCGCCGCACTGCGTCGCCGGGCCCTCGGCGCTGATCGGCGCGAGCAACTTCTTCGAGCTTGCGGTGGCCACCGCCATCGCCCTCTTCGGCCTCGAGTCCGGCGCGGCCCTCGCCACGGTGGTGGGGGTGCTGGTGGAGGTGCCGGTGATGCTGCTCGCCGTGGCCTTCGTCAACCGCACGCGCGCTTGGTACGAGGCACGCCCCGGCATCGTCCCCCACGAGCGCTGCTGCCCGCCGGCGCTGCACGTCCACGGCGCCCCCTGAGGCAGGGAGCGCCGCGCCGGGGATGCGGCGGGGGCTGGCGAGACGTTACCATCGCCCCCATGCGCCTGAGCGAGGACGAGCGCCGGCTGATCCGCGCCAAGGTCGCCGAGCTCTTCGGGCCCGGTGCGCGCGTGCGCCTGTTCGGCTCGCGCGTGGACGACGCGGCCCGCGGCGGCGACATCGATCTGCTCGTGGAGGTGCCGGAGCCGGTCGGCAACCGCCCGGCCGCGGCCGCGCGGCTGGCGGCGGAGCTCCAGATCGCCCTCGGGGACCAGCGTATCGACGTCGTCCTCGTCGACCCCCACACCCCGCCCGCGCCCGTCCACGAGGTCGCGCGGCGCACGGGGGTGCCGCTGTGAGCACCCCGCGGGAGGCCCGCGCGGCCCTGCGCGCCGCCCTGCAGGTTGCCGCGCGCGAGGCCGCGCACCTGCGGGGCACGCGCGAGCGCCTGCTCCCGGGGCCGGTGGACGCGGCCTGGGTGCGGCGCCTCGAAGCCGACCCGGTGCTGGCCGAGCGGGTCGATGGCTTCGTCGCCCGCTTCGGACGGCTGCAGGACACGCTCGGCAACCGCGTCGTCCCGCGGCTGCTCGCCGCCCTCGCCGAGCCCGTGGGCGCGCAGATCGACAACCTCCACCGCCTCGAGCGTCTCGGCCTGCTGCGCTCCGCCCGGGAGTGGATCGAGGCCCGGAACCTCCGCAACCGCCTCGTCCACGAGTACGTCACGGATCCGGAGGAGTTCGCGCAGGCCCTTGAGCGCGCGCGCGAGCTCACCGACCTCCTGCTCGACACCTACGAGCGCCTCGCCGCCCGCGCCGCGGCGCTGGGGCCGGCGGAGGGCTGAGCTTCAGCGCGACGGCGCCGGCACGATCCGGAGCACGCGCCCGCCGCGGTGGTCGAGCAGGTAGAGCTCGCCCACGGCGTCCTCGGCGAAAGAGGAGGGGTGCGTGCCGGTGCGCGGCATGAGGACCAGGCGCCGCCAGCGGCCGTCGGCGCCGCGCTTCAGGCCCCAGAGCGGCCCCGTGCACCAGTCGCTGAAGAGGTAGA
>WGBS01000130.1 GCA_015494165.1 Gammaproteobacteria bacterium
GCCTCGGGCCGCGCAACCGGCTCGGGCTCGTGTGGCAGGCGGTGCCCGTCGGCATCACGGTCGAGGGCGCCAACATCCTCACGCGGAGCATGATCGTCTTCGGGCAGGGGGCGGTGCGCTGCCACCCCTGGCTGCTGCCGCTGATCCGCGCCGCGCAGGCGCAGGACGCCGAGGGGGCGCGGCGCTTCCGGCGCGCGCTGGCGGGCTTTGCGGGGCACCTGGCGGGCGCGCTCGCGCGCGCGCTCTGGTACGGGCTCGGCGGCGCGCGCCTCGTGCGCGTGCCCTGCCGCGGCGCCGCCGCCCGCCACCTGCGCGCGGCCACGCGGCTCGCGGCCTGCCTGGCCGCGGCCGCCGACCTCGCCGTGCTCACCCTCGGCGGCGGCCTCAAGCGCCGGGAGATGCTCTCGGCGCGCCTCGGCGACGTCCTGAGCGCGCTGTTCCTGGTCAGCGCCGCGGTCCACCGGCACGTGGCCGGCGGCGAGCCGCGCGCCCTCGAGCCGCTGCTCGACTGGGCCTGCCGGGATCTGCTCGCCTTCGGCGAGGGCGCGCTCGACGAGGCGCTGCGCAACTGGCCCGGGGCCGGGCGGCCGGCCGCCCGGCTGCTGCGCCCGCTGCTCTTCCCGCTCGGGCGGCGCCACCGCCCGCCGCCGGACCGCCTCACCCGCGCCGCCGCCGAGCTCGTCTCGCGCCCCGGGCCGGCGCGCGACGCCCTCACGGAGGCCATCCACCGGCCTTCGGCGCCGGGCGAGCCGCTGGCGGAGCTCGAGGAGGCGCTGCGGCTCGCGGTGGCCGCCGAGGAGGCCGAGCGGGCGCTGCGCCGGCGCGTCCCGCGCGCGGTGCGCGCGCAGGGCACGGCGGCGGCGCTGGCGTGGGCGCGCGCGCACGACGCGCTCGAGCCCGCGCTGCTCGAGGCCGTGGAGGCGGCCGAGGCCGCCCGCATGCGGGTCATCCAGGTCGACGACTTCCCGCCCGACCTCGGGCTGGGACGGCAGGAGCACGAGCCATGGCCACACGGCGCGCGCGCCGGGCGCGCGGCCGCCCCGTCTTCCTAGTAGACGGGGCGCGCACGCCCTTCCTCAAGGCCCGCGGACGGCCCGGGCCGTTCTCGGCGGCGGACCTCGCGGTGCAGGCGGGCCGCCTGCTGCTGCTGCGCCAGCCCTTCGAGCCGCACGAGCTGGACGAGGTGGTGCTCGGCTGCGTGATGCCGGGGCCGGACGAGGCCAACGTGGCGCGCGTCGCGGCCCTGCGCCTCGGCTGCGGCGAGCGCGTGCCGGCGTGGACCGTGCAGCGCAACTGCGGCTCGGGGATGCAGGCCGTCGACGTCGCCTTCCGGCGCATCGCCGCAGGGCACGCGGACCTGGTGCTCGCGGGCGGCACCGAGGCCATGAGCCGCGCGCCGCTCCTGCTCGACCTCGCCCTCGCCGCCTGGCTGGGCGACTGGCGGCGCGCGCGCGGCCTGCCGGCGCGGCTGCGCGCCCTCGCCCGCCTGCGCCCGAGCCACCTGCGGCCGGTGGTGGGGCTGCTGCGCGGGCTGACCGATCCCGTCGTGGGGCTCAGCATGGGCCAGACCGCCGAGCACCTCGCCTGGCGCTTCGGGATCACGCGCGAGGCCATGGACGCCTTCGCGCTGGAGAGCCACCGGCGCCTGGCGGCGGCGCAGGACGAAGGCCGGCTGCCGGAGCTCGAGCCGGCCTTCGGCGCCGACGGCGTGGCCTACACGGCCGACGACGGCCTGCGCCGCGACACCTCCATGGAGCGCCTCGCCGCCCTCCCCCCGGCCTTCGACCGGCCCTTCGGGCAGGTCACGGCCGGCAACAGCGCGCAGGTCACGGACGGGGCGGCGTGGGTGCTGCTCGCGAGCGAGGCCGCGGTCGAGGCCCACGGCCTCGAGCCGCTGGCGCGCATCGTCGACACCGAGTGGGCCGCCCTCGACCCCGCGCAGATGGGCCTCGGCCCGGTGCATGCGATGGCGCCGCTGCTCGCGCGCCGGCGCCTGCGGAGCGCGGACGTGGACTTCTGGGAGATCAACGAGGCCTTCGCGGCGCAGGTCCTCGCCTGCCTCGCGGCGTGGACCGACGCGCGCTACTGCCGCGAGACGCTCGGGCTGCGCCGGCCCTTCGAGCCCATCCCGCACGAGCGCCTGAACGTGGACGGGGGCGCCATCAGCCTCGGGCATCCCGTGGGCGCGAGCGGGGCGCGCATCGTGCTGCACCTCGCGCACGTGCTGGCGCGCGAGGGCGCGCGCCGCGGCGTCGCCGCCCTGTGCATCGGCGGGGGCCAGGGCGGCGCGGTGCTGCTGGAGCGGGAGGCGCAAGGATGAGCGGCTGGCGCCACTGGCGGCTCGAGCGCGACGGCGACGGCATCGCCTGGCTCACCCTCGACGTCGCCGGCGCCGGCGCCAACGTCCTCTCGCGCGAGGTGCTGGAGGAGCTCGGCGCCGTGCTGGAGGCGCTGGAGGCGGAGCCGCCGCGGGGGCTGGTGCTGCGCTCCGGCAAGCCCGGCGGCTTCGTCGCCGGCGCCGACGTGCGCGAGCTCGCCGCGGTGCGCGACCGCGGGGAGGCCCTGGCGCTGGTGCGCCAGGGGCAGGCGCTGCTCGGGCGGCTGGAGGCGCTCCCTTGCCCCTCCGTGGCCCTGATCCACGGCTACTGCCTGGGCGGAGGGCTCGAGCTCGCGCTGGCGTGCATCTGGCGCGTGGCCGAGGACGGCCCGCGCACCCGCATCGGCCTGCCCGAGGTGCGCCTCGGCATCCACCCGGGCTTCGGCGGCACGGTGCGCGCCATCGAGCGCGCGGGGCCGCTCGCGGCGCTCGCGCTGATGCTCGCCGGCCGCGCCGTGGACGCGCGCCGCGCCCGCCGGCTGGGGCTCGTGGACCACGCGGTGCCGCGCCGCCACCTCGAGCGCGCGGCGCGCAGCCTGCTCGCAGGGCCGCGGCCGCGGCGCCGCGCGCGCTGGACGCACCGCCTCGTCGAGGCCCCGGGCGTGCGGCACGCCGCGGCGGCCTGGCTCGCCTGGCGGACCGCGCGCGCCGTGCGGCGCGAGCACTATCCGGCGCCGTTCGCCCTCGTCCGGCTCTGGCGCGAGCACGGCGGCCGCCGCGAGGCCATGCTCGAGGCCGAGGCGCGCTCGGTGGCGCGGCTGGCGGTCTCGCCCACGGCACGCAACCTGGTGCGGGCCTTCCTGCTCGGCGAGCGCCTCAAGGGCTTCGGCAAGGCCGAGGTCCCGCCCGTGCGGCACGTGCACGTGGTGGGCGCGGGCACCATGGGCGGGGACATCGCCGCTTGGTGCGCGCTGCAGGGGCTGCGCGTGACGCTGACCGACACGCGCGCGGAGGCGCTGGCGGGCGCCGTGGCGCGGGCGCAGCGCCTGCTCGCGCGCCGCCTGCGCGCCCCGCATCTCGTCACCGCCGCCCTCGACCGTCTCGTCCCCGACCCGCACGGCCACGGCGTGCGGCGCGCCGACCTCGTCGTCGAGGCCATCGTCGAGGACCTCGAGGCCAAGCGCGCGCTCTTCGCGCGGCTCGAGCGCGAGGCCCGCCCCGACGCCCTGCTCGCCACCAACACCTCGAGCATCCCGCTCGAGCGCATCGCCGAGACCCTGCGCGCGCCCGCCCGCCTCGTCGGGCTGCACTTCTTCAACCCGGTCGCGCGCATGCGCCTCGTCGAGGTGGTCTCGGGTCCCGGGACCGATCCGGCCGCGGCGGCGCGCGCGTGCGCCTTCGTGCGCGCCATCGACCGGCTGCCGCTGCCCGTGCGCAGCGCGCCGGGCTTCCTGGTCAACCGCGCCCTCATGCCCTACCTGCTGGAGGCCGTGACGCTCGAGGCCGAGGGGCTGGCGCCGGAGCGCATCGACGCCGCCGCCGTCGCCTTCGGCATGCCCGTCGGCCCGGTCGAGCTCGCCGACCGCGTCGGCCTCGACGTCTGCCTCGCCGTCGCCGAGGTCCTCGCGCGCGAGCTCGGGCGTCCGGTCCCGAACCGCCTGCGCGCGCTGGTCGAGGCCGGGCGCCTCGGCCGCAAGAGCGGGCACGGCTTCTACGAGTGGCGCGGCGGCCGGCCGCGCAAGGCCCGCGTGCGCCGCCGTGAGGCGGCGCCGGCCGACCTCACGGACCGCCTCGTGCTGCCGCTGCTCAACGAGCTCGCCGCCTGCCTGCGCGAGGGCGTGGTCGCCGACGCCGACCTCGCCGACGCCGGCCTCGTCCACGGGGCCGGCTTCGCGCCCTTCCGCGGCGGCCCGCTGGCCTACGCGCGCGCGCGCGGCGTGCGCGAGGTCACCGCCGCCCTCGCCGGCCTCGAGCGCCGCTACGGCGAGCGCTTCCGGCCCGATCCCGGCTGGGCGCTCCTCGCCGACGAGTGCGGGCGGCCCGCGACTCCAAAGGAGGCGCAGCCATGACCCCGAGGGCACGATCCGCCGCCTCGGGGGCGATCAC
>WGBS01000131.1 GCA_015494165.1 Gammaproteobacteria bacterium
GTCAGATGTGTATAAGAGACAGCTCCGCCCACCGTCTGGCCGGGGCCGTGGCCGCCCTCGGCGCGGTGGGCACCATCGCGAGCGTGGACCTGCGCCGCCTGCACGACGATCTGATGCGGCGCCTGCGGAAGGTGCGCGACCCGCAGGCCCACACCGAGGCGAACCTGGAGGCCCTCGACCGCGAGATCCGCGAGGCGCGGCGTGCCGCCGGCCGCGACGGCTTCATCGCCGTCAACGTCATGCACGCGCTGCGCGAGTACCGCGAGCACGTGCGCCAGGCCTGCGAGAGCGGCGCCGACGCCATCGTCTGCGGGGCGGGCCTGCCGCTCGACCTGCCCGAGCTCACGCGCGACCACCCGGACGTCGCCCTCATCCCCATCGTCTCCGAACCGCGCGGGGCGCGCGCCCTGCTGCGCCGCTGGCTGCGCAGGGGGCGGCTGCCGGACGCGATCGTCGTCGAGCACCCGGGCCACGCCGGCGGCCACCTGGGCGCCACCCGGCTCGAGGACGTGAACAGCCCGCGCTTCGACTTCGCTGCCGTCGTCGAGGGCATCCGCCAGGTGCTGCGCGAGCTCGGCATCGCCTTCGACCGCATCCCGCTCATCGCCGCCGGCGGGCTGGCCGCCTTCGAGAAGGTCCGCGAGGTGCTGGCCCTAGGCTTCTCGGCGGTGCAGATCGGCACCGCCTTCGCCGTCACGGAGGAGTGCGACGCGCATCCAGGCTTCAAGAAGGTGCTGGCCGAGGCGCGACCGCGCGACATCGTCACCTTCCTCAGCGCCGCAGGCCTGCCGGCGCGCGCGGTGCTCACTCCCTGGCTGAAGCGCTATCTCTCCCGTGAGGCGAAGCTGCGGGCCGCGGCGCGCCCGGAATGCGCGCGCTGCCCGGGCGAGGTGCAGTGCCTCGCCCACTGCGGCTTCAAGGACGGCAACCCGGCCGCGGGGCAGTTCTGCATCGAGGCGCGGCTTGCCGCCGCGCAGCGCGGCCACGTCGCGCAGGGCCTTTTCTTCCGCGGCGCCGGCCCGCTGCCCTTCGGCCGCGAGATCCGCCCGGTGCGCGACCTGATCCGCTACCTCCTCACGGGCGAGCGCGCCGCGACCCCGCCGCAGCCCACCACGGCCACCGCCTCCTGAGCCCGCTCCGCCGGCAGGGTAGAAAGCCCGGCCGGCGCCCATATATCGGGGTTGTGCCCTGCCGCGGGCGCCACTAACGGAAGCTCTGAAAAAAAACGGTTTTTTCAGAGCTTCCCCGCGGCCAGGGATGGCCGCGGGATGGCACATGCACATGGAAGTGCATGACGATACAGGGAGAAAACAAAATGGCCGCGAAGCACCTCAGCGCTGATCAATCCGCGTAGCGGATTGATCAGAGTTTTGTAACCCATTGTCGGTACGGGGAAAGAGATGCCACCCAGGGACATCGAGTCGCTGATGTGGGACCAGGCGCTGGCGATGCTCGCACGGGTCGAGCGGCTCCAGCGCCGCTTCTTCGAGCCGGGCCCCGGCGGAGGCGCGCGGCCGGCGTGGGAGCCGCCGGTGGACGTCTACGAGACCGAGGAGGCCGTGTGGATCGTCGCCGCCCTGCCGGGCGTGCCCCCCGAGCGCGTGCAGGTCGAGGCCGAGCCCGGCGCCGTCGTCATCCGCGGCGAGCGGCGCCTGCCGGCGGATGCGCGCACGGCCGTCATCCGGCGGCTCGAGATCCCCTACGGGCGCTTCGAGCGCCGCATCGAGATCGGCAGCGGGCTGGTCCCGGACCGGCATGAGCTGCTGCATGGCTGCCTCTATCTGAGGCTGCGCAAGCGCAGGTGAGACGATGAGCGAGCACGAGCAGGAACAGCAGCACCAGGAGGAAGCGAGCGGGGCGGGCGAGGCCGGCACGGCGCAGGCGCCGTCCGGCGAGGGCGCCGGCAGCCTGCTGCCTCCCGAGGTGCTGCCCGTCATCGCCCTTCGCAACACGGTGGTGTTCCCGGGCATGGTGGTGCCGCTCACCATCGGGCGGCGGCGCTCGATCGCCGCGGCGCAGGCCGCGGTGCACGGCGAGCGGCCCGTGGCGCTGGTGATGCAGAAGGACCCCGAGGAGGAGGAGCCGGGGCCCGAGGGCCTGCACACCGTCGGCACGCTGGCCAAGATCCTGCGCTACGTCACCACGCCCGACGGCAGCCACCACATCATCGTCCAGGGCGAACAGCGCCTGCGCCTCGGCGAGTTCGCGCCGGGCCTGCCCTTCCTCGCCGCGCGCTACGAGGCGCTGCCCGAGCCGCAGCTCACGGACCCCGAGGTCGAGGCCCTGGGCGTCAACCTCAAGGAGCAGGTGCTCGAGGCGCTCAAGCTCATGCCGGAGGCGCCGGCCGAGCTCGTCGCCGCGGTGCAGAGCCTCAACGTGCCGGGCACCCTCGCCGATCTCGCGGCGGGCTACCTGGAGCTCGCTCCCGACGAGAAGCAGCGCATCCTCGAGACGCTCGACCTGCGCGAGCGCCTGCGCCTGGTGCTCGAGCTCGTCACGCGCAAGGTGCAGGTGCTGCGGCTCTCGCGCGAGATCCAGCAGCAGACCAAGGAGAAGATCGACGAGCGCCAGCGCGAGTACTTCCTGCGCGAGCAGCTCAAGACCATCCAGAAGGAGCTCGGCGAGGGCGAGGAGGACACCGAGATCGCCGAGCTCGCCAAGGCCATCGAGGAGGCGGGCATGCCCGAGGAGGTGCTCGAGCACGCGCGCAAGGAGCTGCGCCGTCTCGAGCGCATGCCGGAGGCCGCGGCCGAGCACGGCATGCTGCGCACCTACCTCGACTGGCTCATCGAGCTGCCGTGGTCGAAGCTGAGCGAGGAGACCATCGACCTCGAGCGCGCGCGCCGGGTGCTCGACGAGGACCACTACGACCTCGAGAAGGTCAAGCGCCGCATCCTCGAGTACCTCGCCGTGCGCAAGCTCAACCCCGAGGGCAAGAGCCCGATTCTGTGCTTCGTCGGGCCCCCGGGCGTGGGCAAGACCTCGCTCGGCAAGAGCATCGCGCGCGCCCTGGGGCGCGCCTTCGAGCGCGTCAGCCTCGGCGGCGTGCACGACGAGGCCGAGATCCGCGGCCACCGCCGCACCTATGTCGGCGCCATGCCGGGCAACATCATCCAGGCCATCCGCAAGGCGGGCACGCGCAACCCCGTCCTCATGCTCGACGAGGTCGACAAGCTCGGCGCCGGCTTCCACGGCGACCCGGCCGCGGCCCTGCTGGAGGTGCTCGACCCGGAGCAGAACAGCACCTTCCGCGACAACTACCTCGGCGTGCCCTTCGACCTCAGCAAGGTCATGTTCATCTGCACGGCCAACGTGCTCGACCAGATCCCGGCGCCGCTGCGCGACCGCATGGAGGTCATCGAGCTGCCGGGCTACACCGAGGACGACAAGCTCGAGATCGCGCGCCGCTACCTCGTGCGGCGGCAGCTCGAGGCCGCCGGCCTCGAGCCCGGGCAGTGCGAGATCACGGAGGCGGCCCTGCGGCGCATCATCCGCGAGTACACCCGCGAGGCGGGCTGCCGCAACCTGGAGCGCCAGATCGGCGCGGTCTGCCGGCACGTGGCCATGCAGGTGGCCGAGGGCAGGGCCGAGCGCATGCGCATCGACGCCGACGACCTGCCGGCCATCCTCGGCCCGCCGAAGTACGAGAACGAGGTGGCCATGCGCACGAGCGTGCCGGGCGTGGCCACGGGGCTCGCCTGGACGCCGGTCGGCGGCGACCTGCTCTTCATCGAGGCCACGCGCGTGCCGGGCAAGGGCAAGCTGATCCTCACGGGCCAGCTCGGCGACGTCATGAAGGAGAGCGCGCAGGCGGCGCTCAGCCTCGTCAAGTCGCGCGCCGAGCGCCTCGGCATCGCGCGCGAGGTCTTCGAGGAGAGCGACATCCACGTGCACGTGCCGGCGGGCGCCATCCCCAAGGACGGCCCCAGCGCCGGGGTGGCCATCTTCGTCGCGCTGGTCTCGCTGCTGACCGACCGCCGCGTGCGGGCCGACACCGCCATGACCGGCGAGATCACGCTGCGCGGGCTGGTGCTTCCCGTCGGCGGCATCAAGGAGAAGGTGCTCGCGGCGCACACGGCGGGCATCGCGCGTGTGATCCTGCCGGCACGCAACCGCCGCGACTTCGAGGAGATTCCGGAGCACGCGCGCGAGAAGCTCGAGTTCGTCTGGGTCGAGAACGTCGACCAGGCGCTCGAGGCCGCCCTGCAGCCCCCCGAGCAGGGCTCCGGCGCCGCTGCTGCCAGCGCCTAGACCGCAACCTCACGCCCGCCGCGGGGTCCGGGCCGGCGCATGCGCGTGCCGGCGCGGGCGGTCGGGTGCGCCTCTCTGCCCGCTGCAGGCCGTCCGCTGCATGCCCGTTCCTGACGCTCGCCCGTTTTCGTGCCGCCCGCGCGGGATCCGGCGCGCCCGCCCCTCGCACGGCGCCGGCAGGCTGCGCTATGCTTGGCGCCGACCGCGCCAGGTGCCCCGCGGGCCGTTCGCGCCCGCGGGGTGAAACGGGAAGACCGGTGCGCCACGCCCCTCCGGGGCGGGCAAGTCCGGCGCTGCCCCCGCAACGGTAGGCAGGGGAAGGCGGGCCACGACGCCACTGTCCGGCGAGGACGGGAAGGCGGTCCGCCGGGGTCTCCGCGAAGACCCGCCTGCGAGCCCGGAGACCGGCCTGGTGCGAGCGCGCGCGGCGCCGCGGTGGGCGGCGCGGACACGGGGGCGCGCAGCGCCTGGTCGCGGGGAGCGCCGCACGCCCGCAGGCGAAGCGGCTCGCTCCCGCACCAGCGCCGAGCCCCCGCGCCCGGCCGGGCCCCGGCACGGCGGGCGGCAGCGGGCGGGCAGCGGCGCAGCCGGAAACCTCCGTCGTCCGCGTCCGCACCCTCCATGCGCCGCGCGCGTCCGACACGACACGAACGGCGCACAGGGGGAGACACGACATGCCACAGCCACGCCCGCGGCCCGCCGCGGCCGCCCTGCTCGGCCTCGCCGCCCTCCCGGCGCAGCTCCCGGCCCAGCCCGCCGAGAGCGCGCCCGTCGTGGTGACGGCCACCCGCACGCCAGTCTCGGCCGACGAGGCCACGGCCTCCGTCACCGTGATCGACCGCGAGGCCATCGAGGCCAGCCAGGCCCGCGACCTCCTCGAGCTCCTGCGCCTCGAGGCGGGCCTCGACCTCGCCCGCAACGGCGGGCCGGGCCAGACGACGAGCGTCTTCCTGCGCGGGACCAACTCAAACCACGTGCTGGTCCTGATCGACGGCGTGCGCGCTGCCTCCGCCACCACGGGCGGATTCGCCTGGGCGCACCTCGACCTCGCGCAGGTCGAGCGCATCGAGATCGTGCGCGGCCCGCGCGCCAGCCTCTGGGGCTCGGACGCCATCGGCGGCGTGATCCAGATCTTCACGCGCAGGCCGCGCGGGCCCGATGGGCGGCTGCTCGCCGGCAGCTACGGCACCCGCCGGGCGGAGGCGGGTATCGGGCTCGGAACCAAGCAACGCCTAAGCGTGCACGCGAGCGCCGAGGGCACGAGCGGCTTTTCGGCGACCAATCCGAGCGTGACCAAGGTCTGGGGCACCTATGATCCCGACGATGACGGCTACCGCAACCGCAGCGCCACACTGTCGCTCGAGATGAACCTGCCTATGGGCCACGCGGCGAGCGTGAGGGTGTGGCAGTCCGACAGCCGCACCGAGTTCGACCGTGGCGTCACCTACGGCGTCAACCGCACGATCAGTGCCGAGCTCAAGGGCACGCTGCGACCGACCTGGGCGCACACGCTCCGCGTGGGTGCCGCCCTCGACAACCTCGAGACCCGGCAGAGCAGCTATGACTCCGACGTGGAGACCCGGCGCCTCACGCTCGACTGGCAACACGACATCGACCTCGGCCCAGCTCTCCTCACCGCCGGTGTCTCGTGGTACCGCGACCGGGCGTTCAACCGCCAGCAGCCCAGCGGCACCGTGCGATTCGACAGGCGCATCCACAACACAGCCGCTTTCCTCCAGTGGCAATCCGCGCATGGGCCCGCCACATTGGATGCCGCCCTGCGGCTGGACCGGCACAGCGCCTACGGCCGGCATGTCACCGGCAGCGCCGCCATCAGCTACACGCCGGCCAACGGCCTGAACGTGTACCTGAGCGCGGGAACGGCGTTCCGCGCGCCAAGCTTCAATGAGCTGTTCTGGCCGGGATCCGGCAACCCCGATCTCGACCCGGAGCGCTCGCGCACGCTCGAGGCGGGCGTGCGCTGGCGGCGTGGCGGGCAGCGCGCGACGCTCTCGGTGCATCGCACCGATATCCGCGACCTCATCGCATACCCCGCGCCGACCTTCTCGGCAGTCAACGTCCAGAAAGCGCGCATTGAGGGAATCGAGGCCGAGTGGGACGCAGCGTTCCGAGCCTGGCGCGCCCGGCTCACGCTCACCCTGCAGCGCCCGCGCGACCTCGACACCGGGCAAGACCTCCTGCGGCGGCCGCGCCGCAAGGGCGCGCTCGTGCTCGAGCGCCGGCTCGCCCGCGGCGCCGCGCGCATGGAGCTCCTCGCTGTCGGCCGCCGCAGAGACACCAGCAACACCGAACTCGGCGGCTACGCGCTGGTCAACGCCGCGGCGCGCCTGCCGCTCGGGCGCGGGTTCCTGCTGGAGGTGCGGGCGGAGAACCTCACGGACCGCGACTATGCGCTCGCCTACGGCTACAACGCGCCGGGCCGCTCCGCCTACCTCTCGGTGCGCTACCGGCCGGAGACCGGTGGCCGGCGATGACCGGCGAGCGGGCGATGGCGGCGGCGCTGGCGGGCTCGGCCTGCCTGCACCTCGCCCTGCTCGTGGCGCCCGCCGGCGCCCCACGGCCGGGCTGCGCCGTCGCCGCCCCGCCCCCGGCGCCGCCCGCGCTGCGGGTGGCGCTGCGGACGGCCAGGCCGCGACGCGAGGCGAGCCCTTCCCCGCACCCGACCCGGAGCGCCCGGCGGGAGCCGGCTCGCCCGCGGGCGGCGCCTGAACCGACACCCGTGCCACCGAGCACCGTACGCCGCGGCGCTGCCGAAAGGCGCAACCGGTCGGCCGTGCCGCGGGCCCTTCCCGCGGCGCCGGGCCCGCCGCGCGAGACCGGTGGCCGATCAGCGGCGATAAGGGCCCGGGCGCCGGCGCGAGCGCCGGTCCCGCATGCGGCCCGCGCCGCAGCCGCCACGGCACAAGGGGGCGCGGCTGCGGCCCCGCATGCGGCCACACCGGGCCCCCGGCTCGAGGCGGCCCTGCGGCTGCGGCTCGCCGAGTACTTCCGCTATCCGCCGCTGGCGCGCCGGCGCGGCTGGGAAGGGACGGTGCGGCTGGGGCTGCGCATCGAGCCGGACGGCAGGCTCACGCGCGTGCGCGTGCTGGCGGGCTCGGGCTACACCGTGCTCGACCGTGCCGCGGCACGTGCGCTCGAGCGCGTCGGGCGCGTCCCGGAAGCCGCCGGGTGGCTGGGGGGACGGCCCTTTGATATGGTCCTCCCGGTCGAGTACCGCCTCGTGAGCCGCTGAGCGTGGGCCATCGCCTGACCCGCATCTACACCCGGACCGGCGACGACGGCAGCACCGGCCTCGGCGACGGCACGCGCGTGCCCAAGGACCACCCGCGCGTGGCCGCCTACGGCGAGGTCGACGAGCTCAATAGCGTTCTTGGCCTCGTGCTCGCCGAGCCCCTGCCCGAGCCGGTGCGCGCCGTGCTCGCCGAGATCCAGCACCGGCTGTTCGACCTCGGCGGCGAGCTCGCGGTGCCCGGGCGCGCGGTGATCGACGCGGGCGACGTGGAGGCGCTGGAGCGGGCGCTCGACACGCTCAACGAGGACCTGCCGCCGCTGCGCGACTTCGTGCTGCCGGGCGGCGGACGTGCCGCGGCGGCCTGTCACCTCGCCCGCGCGGTCTGCCGGCGCGCCGAGCGCGCGCTGGTCGCGCTCGCCCGCGCGGAGGACGTGAACCCCGAGTCCCTGCGCTACCTGAACCGGCTCTCGGACCTGCTCTTCGTGTGCGCGCGCGTGGCCGCACGCGCCGCCGGCGAGCCCGAGGTCCTCTGGCGCCCCAAGCCGCGTCCCTGAGCCGCGCCCCCGGCGTGGTAGCATGGCCCGGCCATGCGCATCAGCCCCGAGCAGCGCGAGGCCATCCGCGAGGTGGTGCGCGAGGTGTTCGGCCCCGGTGCCCGGGTGCGGCTGTTCGGCTCGCGCGTGCGCGACGAGGCCCGCGGCGGCGACATCGACCTCCACGTGGAGCTGCCGCAGGCACCACCCCCGGGCGAGCGGCCGGCGCTCGAGTCGCGCGCCTGGCTTGCGCTGCAGCGCCGCCTGGGCGAGCGGCGCATCGACCTCGTCACGCACGCGCCCGGCGAGCCCGAGCGCCCCATCGACGAGATCGCGAGAGCCACGGGAATCGAGCTGTGAGCACGGATACCCCCGCCCACCGGTGGTTTCGGGCCGCATTCGAGGAGGCCCGGCGCTCGGCGGACACGCTGCACGAATCGCTCGGGCGCGTGGCCCTGCCCGCAACGCCCGAGGCCCTAGACCGTCTGGACCCCGACGCCAAGGACCGGATCGATGCCTTCGTCCTGCGCTTCCTGCGCCTGCAGGACGCGCTCGGGCGCCAGGCCTTCCGTGCCCTGCTCGCCCTCGAGCAGGAGGACGAGCCCGACGCGCTGTCCCAGCTCGACGTGCTCGACCGCATGGAGCGGCTCGGCATCGTGCCTTCGGTGGAGGCATGGTCGGAGCTGCGACGCCTGCGCAACATGCTCACCCACGACTACCCGGAGCATCCGGAGCTGCGGCTCGA
>WGBS01000132.1 GCA_015494165.1 Gammaproteobacteria bacterium
GCGGCGCCTCCACGGCGCGGATCACGAGGCGGCCGGCGCGCGCCTCGCGCTCGGCGAGCGGCCGCGGCAGGTAGCCGACCCCGGCGCCCGCCCGCTGCGCGGCGAGCTTCTGCGCCATGTCGGCGACGCGCAGCGGGCGGGCGCCGGGGTCGGCTACCTGCCGCGGCCGCTCGCCGAGCGCGAGGCGCGCGCCGGCCGCCTCGTGATCCGCGCCGTGGAGGCGCCGCCCCAGCGGGCGGCACAGCACCTGGCCTGGCGCACCGATGCCGGCGGCCCGGCCCAGGCGCGCCTGCTGGCGGCGCTGCGCGCGCGTCTCGCCCCCGGGGCCTCGCAGGCGTGAGGGGGCCCGCTCAGCGGCGGCCTGCCTTGCGCGGGCGGCGCCGCGCCGGCGCCGCCGCCTCCGCCACCGGGCGGATGCCCTCGAGGTGGCCGAAGGAGACCGCGCGCGCCGTCTCGACGAAGTCGCGCACGTAGGCGAGCGCCGCGTCCGGCGCGCGCACCGCCGCGTGCAGCGTGCCCCACAGCCCGCGCGGCCCGAGGGGCACCGTCGCCACTTGCCCGCGGCGGACGTGCTCGCTCACCGCCCAGTCGGGGAGGGCGGCGACCCCGCGCCCGCTCGCGGCGAGCTGCACGAGCATGACCGTGAGCTCCGAGGTGCGCCGCCGCGCGGGGCGCACGCCGGCCGGCTGCAGGAAGCGCCGGTAGACGTCGAGGCGCGACTCCTCGACCGGATAGGTGATCAGGGTCTCGGAGGCGAGGTCGGCGGGGCGCACCCAGCGCCGCCCCGCGAGCCGGTGCCCGGGGGCGACCACCAGCACCATCTGGTAGCGGAACAGCGGCTCGTAGGCCACGCCGGCGAGGTCCTGCGGGTCGGAGGTGACGACGAGGTCGAGGTCGCCGCGCAGCAGCGCCGGCAGCGGCTCGAAGGCGAAGGAGGCCGTGAGGTCGAGCTCCACCTCCGGCCAGCGCGCGCGATAGGCCTCGAGCGTGGGCAGCAGCCACTCGAAGCAGGAGTGGCACTCGATGGCGATGTGCAGCCGCCCGGTCTCGCCCTCGGCCATGCGCGCGAGATCGCGCTCGGCCTCGGCGACCAGGGGCAGGACGCGGTCGGCGAGGGCGGCGAGGCGCTCGCCGGCGGCCGTCAGGCGCACCGGCCGGCGCTCGCGATCGACGAGCCCGCACCCGAGCCGCTCCTCGAGCTCGCGGAGCTGGTGCGAGAGCGCCGACTGGCTGAGGTGCACCCTTCCCGCCGCCTCGGCCAGGGTGCGCGAGTCGCGCACCGCCGCCAGGGTGCGCAGGTGGCGCAGCTCGATGCGCATGGGCCCGCCCCCACGTGTTGAGGATTTTTCATAACTCTAGTGAGAACTTTGAGTTTGATTCAAGACCATGGCGGCCGCATACTGAGGGCCGTCATGGCCGGGCAGCCGATCCAGCCCGCGGGCGCCCTGCCGCCGCACCCGCTCTCCGGCGTGCGGCGCGACAACCCCGTGCCCGCCCCGCCCTTCTGGGGCAGCCGCTGCATCGAGCGGGTGCCGCTGCCGGCCGTCGTGCCCTACATCAACCGCACGGCGCTGTTCAAGTTCCAATGGGGCTACAAGCCCCAGGGGCGCTCCAAGGAGGAGTACCGCGCCTGGGCGCGGCGCGAGCTCGAGCCCATCCTGCAGCGCCTCGTGCGCGAGAGCGAGCGCGAGGGCATCCTCGTGCCGCAGGCGGTCTACGGCTACTTCCCCTGTAACAGCGAGGGCGACAGCCTCGTGATCTACGAGGATCCCGAGGGGCGGCGCGAGCGCTGCCGCTTCGTCTTCCCGCGCCAGGCCAAGGGCCGGCGGCTGTGCATCGCCGACTACTTCCGTCCGGCGGGCTCGGGCGAGGTGGACGTGGTGGCCTTCCAGCTCGTCACCATCGGCCAGCGCGCCTCGGACCACGCGCGTGAGCTCTTCCAGGCCGACCGCTACCAGGACTACCTCTACTGGCACGGCCTCAACGCCGAGGCCGCCGAGGGGCTCGCCGAGTGGGTGCACAAGCGCATCCGCGCCGAGCTCGGCTTCGCCGCCGAGGACGCGCGCGCCATCGAGGACCTCTTCAAGCAGAAGTACCGCGGCGCGCGCTACTCCTTCGGCTACCCGGCCTGCCCCCGGCTCGAGGACCAGGACAAGATCCTCGAGCTCCTCGACGCAGGGCGCATCGGCGTGCGCCTCGGCGACGAGTACCAGCTCTGGCCCGAGGAGTCGACCTCGGCCATCGTGGTCCACCACCCGGACGCCGGCTACTTCGGCGTCTGAGGGCCCCCGCGCGGCGATGGGCACGCGACGTCCGCCCTTCCTCGAGCGCCTGCGCGAGCGCGTGCTGCTCGCCGACGGCGCCATGGGCACCCAGATCCAGGCCGCCGACCTGGACCTCGAGCGCGACTTCCGGGGCCTGGAGAACTGCTCCGAGATCCTCAACGAGACGCGCCCGGACTTCGTGCGCGGCGTGCACGAGGCCTACCTCGCCGCCGGGGCCGACTGCATCGAGACCAACACCTTCGGCGCCAACCGCGTGGTGCTGGCCGAGTTCGGCCTCGAGGGGCGCACCCGCGAGCTCAACCGCCTCGCCGCGGCGCTCGCGCGCGAGGCCGCCGATGCCTGGAGCAGCGACGTGCAGCCGCGCTACGTGCTCGGCTCCATGGGCCCCGGCACCAAGCTCGCGAGCCTCGGCCACGTGGACTACGACACCCTGGAAGCCTCCTACGCCGAGCAGGCGCGCGGCCTGCTCGAGGGAGGCGTGGACGCGCTGCTGCTCGAGACGCACCAGGACCTGCTCACCCTCAAGGCCGGCGTCAATGGCTGCAAGCTCGCGCGCGAGGCCACGGGCCGGCGCGAGGTGCCCATCCTCGCGCAGGTGACCATGGAGACCACCGGCACCATGCTGGTCGGCTCCGAGATCGGCGCCGCCGTCACCACCCTCGCCGCCCTCGGTGTGGACGCCATCGGCCTCAACTGCGCCACGGGGCCGGCCGAGATGGCCGAGCACGTGCGCTACCTCGCCGAGCACTGGCCGGGGCCCATCTCGGTCATGCCCAACGCGGGCCTGCCGATGCTGGTCGACGGGCGCACGGAATACCCGCTGCTGCCGGACGAGCTCGCCGTGTGGCAGCAGCGCTTCGTCGAGGAGGACGGGGTCGCGCTCATCGGCGGCTGCTGCGGCACCACCCCCGAGCACATCGCGGCGCTCCGCGCCATGCTCGACGCGCGCCCCGACCCCGCGCCGCGGCCGCGCCCCGAGGCCCGGCTGGAGCCGGCGGTGAGCTCGCTCTACGTCTCCGTGCCGCTGCGCCAGGAGAACGCCGTCTTCGCCATCGGCGAGCGCTCCAACGCCAACGGCTCGAAGCGCTTCCGCGAGCTGCTCGCGGCCGAGGACTGGGACGGCCTGGTCGCCATCGGCCGCGAGCAGGTGCGCGAGGGCTCCCACGCCCTCGACGTGTGCGTGGCCTACGTCGGCCGCGACGAGCGGCGCGACATGGTCGAGCTCGTCTCGCGCTACCGCGGGCAGGTCACGGTGCCGCTCGTGATCGACTCCACCGAGCCGCCCGTGATCGAGGCCGCCCTCAAGCTCCTCGGCGGCAAGAGCATCATCAACTCGATCAACTTCGAGGACGGCGAGGAGAAGGCCGCGCGCGTGCTGGGGCTCGCGCGCCGCTTCGGCTGCGCCGTGGTGGCGCTGACCATCGACGAGCACGGCATGGCCAAGGAGGTCGGGCGCAAGCTCGCCGTCGCCGAGCGCCTCTACGAGTTCGCGGTCGAGCGCCACGGCCTGCCGGCGCACGACCTCATCTTCGACCCGCTCACCTTCACCATCTGCACCGGCTCCGAGGAGGACCGCCGCCACGGCATCCACACGCTGGAGGCCATCGAGCGCCTGCGCGAGCGCTTCCCCGAGTGCCAGATCCTGCTCGGGCTCTCCAACATCTCCTTCGGGCTGAAGCCGGCCGCGCGCCACGTGCTCAACTCGGTCTTCCTGCACCACGCCATGGAGCGCGGCCTGACCGCGGCCATCATCCACGTCTCCAAGATCCTGCCGCTGCACCGCATCCCGGAGGCGCAGCGCGCGGCCGCCGAGGACCTCATCTTCGACCGGCGCCGGCCCGGGCACGACCCGCTGCTCGCCTTCGTCGAGCTCTTCCGCGACGTCGAGGCGACGACGGCGGCGAGCGACAAGCCCAAGACCGTCGAGGAGGCGCTGCGCCAGCGCATCATCGACGGCGACCGCCAGGGGCTCGAGGCCGACCTCGAGCGCGCCCTGGAGCGCTACAGCCCGCTCCAGATCATCAACGAGATCCTGCTCGAGGGCATGAAGGTCGTGGGCGAGCTCTTCGGCTCGGGGCAGATGCAGCTTCCCTTCGTGCTGCAGTCGGCCGAGACCATGAAGGCGGCCGTCGCCTATCTGGAGCCCTTCATGGAGAAGGTGGAGGGGCAGGAGAAGGGCACCATCGTGCTCGCCACCGTCAAGGGCGACGTGCACGACATCGGCAAGAACCTGGTCGACATCATCCTGACGAACAACGGCTACAAGGTCGTCAACCTGGGCATCAAGCAGCCCATCCAGAACATCCTCGAGGCCGCGCGCGAGCACCGCGCCGACGCGGTCGGCATGTCGGGCCTGCTCGTGAAGTCGACCGTGATCATGAAGGAGAACCTCGAGGAGATGCGCCGCCAGGGTGTGGCGCTCCCGGTGCTGCTCGGCGGCGCGGCGCTGACGCGCCGCTACGTGGAGCAGGACTGCCGCGCCGCCTACGGCCACCCCGACCTCGTCCACTACGCCAAGGACGCCTTCGAGGGCCTCAAGCTCATGGACCGCATCATGGCCGCGAAGGCCGCCAACGACGACGGCACCGACCGCGCCGATTCCGCCTGAGCCCTTACGCTGCCCGGGAGTTGGGCGGTGAGGGCCGTCCCGCCGTCACGCACAGCACCGGAGCCCGTCCCTCGCGAATCGCGGAGGGATCGCACCGGCGTCCCCCATCGAGGCGGATCCTAGCGCTCAGCAGGCACCTGCCTGCCCGGAACCCGATCCGGTGTTTCGGATACTTTGTCTGTTGCGTTTATTTCGCTTATCGGCTACCCTCTGGTTGACTACCGATTCCAACCGGTGGTCTGGCGACACGCGAGGGCGGACCAATGTCCAGCACGCTCAGGCGCTGCGATACCCTGTCCCCGACGGAGCGGGAGGCGCGCCAGGCCGCCGAGTGCGGGCGGCTTCTCGCCGCCTGCCTCAAACGGGGGGAAGCGGTCCGCATCCGCATCGTCGACGCCGACCGGGACGTCACGGTGCCTCTCCCCGCGATGCGGATGCTGGTCGAGATCCTGGAACACATGGCGCGCGGCGAGGCCATCACGCTCGTCCCGCAGCACGCCGAGCTCACCACGCAGCAGGCCGCGGAGCTTCTCAACGTCTCACGCCCGTATCTCGTGTCCCTGCTGGAGCGGGGCGAGATCCCCTACCGAAAGGTCGGCACGCACAGGCGGATCCTGCTCCGGGACCTGATGGCGTACAAGCGCCGGATGGAGACCAGGCGGCAGGAGGCGCTGGACCGGCTTGCCGAGGAGGCGCAGAAGCTCGACATGGGCTACTGACACGGCCGCCGCACCCCAGGGAGAAGGGGATTGGCGAGCTTCACCGCCATCTATGACGCCTGTGTCCTGTATCCGGCCCCGCTGCGGGACTTCCTCCTGCGGCTGGCGCAGACCGAGCTGTTCCGTGCGCGCTGGACCGAGGAGATCCATCGCGAGTGGATGGGCGCCGTGCTGCGCGACCGCCCCGACCTTTCCCTCGCGCAGATCGAACGCACCCGCAGACTCATGGACGAAGCGGTGCCGGATTGCCTGGTCACGGGCCACGAGCCGCTCGTCGAGGCGCTGCGGCTTCCCGATCCTGGTGACCGGCACGTGCTGGCCGCTGCGATCCATTGCCAGGCGGACGTCATCGTCAACCCCAAACGCCGGGACTTTCCGGCGACAGTCCTCGACCGCTACGGGATCGAAGCGCAGCATCCGGACGAGTTCGCCTGCCATATCATCGAATTGGACCAGGACGCCGTCCGCGAGGCCTTCCGGCGGCAGCGGGCCGCCCTTCGCAACCCCCCAAGGTCGGCGCTGGAGCTGCTCGAGATCCTCAGGCGTCAGGGCCTCATCTCTACGGCGGAACGCCTGCGCGGGGTGGCAGACCTCATCTGACCCGAGCCAGCCGGGCGTCCTCGTGCCTAGCCGGCGGCCCCAGAGGTGCGCAAGCCGTCCCTTCGGCTTCGGCCATGTCATGGTCAGCGCCCCACCAGCACACAGGCGCCCATCCCCAGCGAGCCATGCGCCGGGATGGGACGGCCATCCTTCGCCACGGTCCGATCCGCCGGCTCACGGTCCTGCGGCAAGCTCGCGCAGCAGGCGCTGGCACTGGCGCAGGCTGAGCCGCACGCGGAAGCGCACCTGCAGCCAGTCCTGCACCAGGGCGCCCGTCCAGGCCGGCGCGCCGTAGCCGAAGCGCGCCGGGGGCGAGGCGAGGTCGCGGGCGAGGGCCCGGCGCTGGGCGGGCGAAAGCCGGCAGGGGCGGCCCGTGACCGGCAGGCTCGCGAGCGCGGCGGCGCCGTCGCTGCGGTAGACGGCGCGCCAGCGCCGCAGGGTGCGCTCGCCCGTCCCGAACCAGCGCGCCGCCTCGCGCGGCGCCACGCCTGCCTCGAGCAGCAGCACCATGGAGAGGCGGTGCAGGCGCGTCGTCTCGTCGCTGCGCCGCGCCAGCCGCCTGACCTCGCGCCGCAGCGGCGCGAGCGGATCCCCCACGGCAGCCTCCCTTGCCATCGGCATCCCCCGCGGCCCGTTCCGGGGCCGCCGCCCGCCGTCGTCACGCTTTACACTTCCGCCGCGCCGCCGCCCCGCGGGCAAGGACGGAGGCGGGCGGCGGCGACAGATCCGGGCTCGCGCGAGCCCGCCTACCCGCAAACTTAGCACCCGTCCCCCCGCCGGCAAGGGCGGCGCGCCCGGAAGCGGCCTGCCATTTTCTGTCGCCGCCGCGCGCGCGGCGCGGCCCGGCACGGGCGCTGCACGGTCCAGGGTGCGGCCCGGCCCGGGCCGCCTCTCGACGAGGGATGCCCCGTGCAGAAGGGAGGTGGACATCATGCGCACGATCTTCAGGACACTCGCGACGCTCGCGCTCCTGGCCACGCTCGCGCTGCCCGTGCAGCGCGCGGAGGCGGGGCCGTGGTTCCCGCCCTACTGGTGGCTGGACGCCCGCGTGGTGCTAGTGCCGGGGACGGTGAACGTCACCGTGCCCACGGGCTACTACCCCGGCGCCGTCGGCTACCCGCCGGTGTTCGGCAGCTACCCGTGGCGCGGCCTTCCCTATTTCTGGCGCTTCCGCGACTGGCTGACCTACACCTACACCGGCCTCTTCCCGTGGGTGACCTACTGGCACAGCTTCTACTGGGATCCCGACCGCACCGGCTATGCGCTGGACCTGGTGACGCTGGCCGACGAGCTCGGCGGCAGCTTCGCGCCCCTGGATCCCGACGTGCTGGACGGCCTGAGCGTGGCCTCCCACACCTGGGAGGTGAACGAGGGGCTCGACAGCGGCAGCTTCTCGTCGCTCGCTCGCATCCGCGTGGCGGATCTGCCGGGCTACGTGGCGAGCCTGCCCGGCGTCGACGCCACGGTGCTCGGCGAGTTCGTCGCCAGCAAGCAGTTCACGGATCTCATGGAGGCAGATCCGAACGGCGAGGTCTTCGTGCAGTTCAGCGGGCCGTTCCGGATACCGGCGCCCGGGCCGCTGGCGCTGCTCGCCGCCGGCCTCGTCGCCGTCTCCGGCGCCGTCCGCGTGCGCGCGCGGGGCGCGAGACGGCCGACCGGCGCCGCGCCCGCTTGACGTGCAACGAAGGTGGGGAGGCGCGCGGCGCGCGTGCCGCGCGCCTCCCGCCGCCCGCCTCCCGCCCCTGAGCCTGAACGCGACTCAAGCGCGCTTGAGAAGAATGCGCTTGGCACCGGCATGCGCCGCGCCCAAGATGGCGCCGTCACCGCATCGGGGAGCGAAGGCAGGACCATGGGCGAGACGACGGGCATCCTGGCGCACAACCTGGGCTTTCCGCGCATCGGCGCCGGCCGCGAGCTCAAGCGCGCGCTCGAGGCCTACTGGCGCGGCGAGACGAGCCGCGAGGCGCTCGAGGCGACGGGGCGCATGCTGCGCGAGCACCACCTGCGCCTGCAGGCGGAGAAGGGTATCGACCTGGTCCCCGTGGGCGACTTCTCCTTCTACGACCACGTCCTCGACGCCACCTGCCTGCTCGGCGCTCTCCCGCGCCGGCTCGGCACGGACGGGCCGCCGGACCTGGACGACTACTTCCGCATGGCGCGCGGGCGCGCCCCGCGGGGCGAGGACGTCCCCGCCTGCGAGATGACCAAGTGGTTCGACACCAACTACCACTACATCGTCCCGGAGCTGCGCCCCGACCTGCGCTTCGAGGGCGGCTGGACGCGGCTCCTCGACGAGGTGCGCGAGGCCGCCGAGTGGCTCGAGCCGCGCCGCCTCAAGCCCGTGCTGGTGGGCCCGCTCACCTGGCTGTGGCTCGGCAAGCCCGAGGCGGAGCCCTTCGACCGCCTGACGCTCCTCGAGCCCCTCGCCGCCGCCTACGGCCGCATCCTCTCCGGGCTGCAGGCGCTGGGCGTGGAATGGGTGCAGCTCGACGAGCCCGTCCTGGCCCTCGACCTCCCGGCCGAATGGCGCCAGGCCTTCGAGTCGCTCTACAGCCGGCTGCAGGTGCGCGGTTTGCGTGTGCTGCTCGCCACCTACTTCGGGGCGCTCGACGAGAACCTGGAGCTCGCGCTGCGGCTGCCCGTGGACGGCATCCACCTCGACCTCGTGCGCGCGCCGGGTCAGCTCGAGGCGGCGCTCGACCGCATCGGCCCGTACAAGGTGCTCTCGGCCGGCGTGATCGACGGGCGCAACGTCTGGCGTGCCGACCTCGGCGCCGTCCTCGACCGGCTCGAGGCCGCTCGCGCGCGCCTCGGCGGGCGCCTGTGGGTGGCGCCCTCGTGCTCGCTGCTCCACGTGCCGGTGGACGCCGCCCTAGAGAC
>WGBS01000133.1 GCA_015494165.1 Gammaproteobacteria bacterium
ATCTACGAGCCCGGCCTCCAGGTTGGAGGCGACGAGCCCGTCGAGCCCGGGCTCGTAGATGGGCACCTCGCCGCGGCGCAGGCGCGCGATCTTGTCCTCGTCCACGTCCACGCACAGGACGTGGTTGCCGACTTCGGCGAGACAGGCCCCGGTGACGAGGCCCACGTAGCCGGATCCGTAGATGGTCACCCGCATGGATCGATCCCTTCCGCGTGCCGCACAGGCACGCAAAGTGTACGGTCTCCGCGCGGCGCCGTCTGCCCCGCTCAGCCGAGCAGCACCAGCGCCCAGACGAGCGCCGCGTTGAGGATGGCGACCAGCACCGCCGCCGAGCCCAGGTCCTTGGCGCGGCCCGCGAGCGGGTGGCGCTCGGGGCCGAAGCGGTCGACCACGGCCTCGACGGCCGAGTTCAGGAGCTCGACCACGAGCACCAGCACCCAGGCGCCGATGAGCAGGGCGCGCTCGACGCCGTCGCCGCCCAGCCACAGGGCGAGGGGGACGAGGGCGGCGAGCACGGCGAGCTCCTGGCGGAAGGCACGCTCGCCGAGCGCGGCACGCAGCCCGGCGAGCGAGTAGCCGCCGGCGCGCAGGAGCTTCGCCAGCCCCTCAGGCCCCCAGTCGCTCACGGTCGCCGGAGGCGGGCGCGCCGCCGCCCGCCTCCCCCTCCTGCGGCCGCCAGACGAGATCGAGCTCGCGCGCGGCGCGCACCTCGTCGAGGCGCCGCACCGGCAGCGTGTGCGGGGCCGTGCGCACCACCTCGGGCCGCGTGCGCGCCTCCTCGAGGATGGCGCGCATGGCCTCGACGAAGGCGTCGAGCGTCTCGGGGCTCTCGGTCTCCGTGGGCTCGATCAGGAAGCATTCGGGCACGAGCAGCGGGAAATACGTCGTCGGCGCGTGGAAGCCGTGGTCGAGCAGGCGCTTGGCGAAGTCCATGGCCGTGACGCCGAGCTCCTTGGCCTCGCGCCGCAGCGTGATGATGAACTCGTGGCTGGCGCGCCGGTTGGGGTAGGCCGGCGTGAAACCCGCCTCGCGCAGGCGCGCCAGCAGGTAGTTGGCGTTGAGCGTGGCGTGGTCGGCCACGCGCGCCATGCCCTCGCGGCCGAGGAGCCGCATGTAGACGTAGGCGCGCAGCAGCACGCCGGCGTTGCCGGCGAAGGCCGAAAGCCGCCCGATCGTCCTCGGGCGCTCGGCCTCGGTCACCCAGCGGTACTCGCCGCCCTCCTCGGCCACCATGGGCACCGGCAGGTAGGGCTCGAGGCGCTCGCTCACCCCCACCGGCCCCGCGCCCGGCCCGCCGCCGCCGTGGGGCGTGGCGAAGGTCTTGTGGAGATTGACGTGCACCACGTCGAAGCCCATGTCCCCCGGGCGCACCTTGCCGAGGATGGCGTTGAGGTTGGCGCCGTCGTAGTAGAGCAGGCCGCCGGCCTCGTGGACGATGGCCGCGATCTCGGTGATGCGGCGCTCGAAGACGCCGAGGGTGGAGGGGTTGGTGAGCATGAGTCCCGCGGTGCGCGGGCCCACGGCCTCGCGCAGGGCGGCGAGGTCGATGTCGCCCTCGGCGTCGGTGGGGATCTCGCGCACGGTGAAGCCGCACATGGTGGCGGTGGCGGGGTTGGTGCCGTGGGCCGCGTCCGGCACCAGGATCTCGGTGCGCTCTGTCTCGCCGCGCTCGCGGTGGTAGGCGCGGATCATGGCCACGCCCGCGAACTCGCCCTGGGCGCCGGCCGCGGGCGTGAGCGAGACGGCCGCCATGCCCGTGACCTCCTTGAGCATCTCCTGCAGCTCCCACAGGCAGGCGAGGAAGCCCTGGCTCATGTCCTCGGGCGCGAGCGGGTGACGCGCGAGGAAGCCCGGCAGCATGGCCAGGCGGTTCGCCGCGCGCGGGTTGTGCTTCATGGTGCAGGAGCCGAGCGGGTAGAAATGCGTGTCGATGGAGAAGTTGCGCTGCGACAAGCGCGTGTAGTGGCGCACCACGTCGGGCTCGCTGCACTCCGGCAGCGGCGCGCGCCGGCGCCGCCGGAAGCGCTGCGGGATGTCGTCGGCCGCCGGCGGCGCGCCGCGCGGGGCCTGGGCCCGCGCGGCGCGTCCGGGGCGGCTGCGCTCGAAGATCAGCTCCATCCGCGCCTCACCCGAGGGCCGCGAGCGCACGGTCGTAGTCCGGCTCCTGGGCGATCTCCGGCACCAGCTCCGTGTAGACCACGCGGTCGTTCTCGTCCAGCACGACGACCGCGCGCGCGGTGATGCCGGCGAGCGGGCCGTCGGTGATCAGCACCCCGTAGTCCTTGGCGAACTTGCGCGAGCGCATCATCGACAGCGGCACCACCTTGTCCACGCCCTCGGTGCCGCAGAAGCGCGCCTGCGCGAAGGGCAGGTCGGCGGAGATCACCAGCATGACGACGTCGTCGCGGCCCTTGGCGTAGTCGTTGAACACCTTGGTCGAGGTCGCGCAGACCGGCGTGTCGAGGCTGGGGACGATGTTGAGCAGCTTCTTCTTGCCGCGGAAGTCGGCCAGGGTGCGGTCGTTGAGGTCCTTGTCCACCAGGACGAAGTCCGGGGCCTGGCTGCCGACGGGCGGCAGCTCGCCGCTGGTGTGGATCTCCTGTCCCTTGAGCGTGATCGTCGCCATCTCACTCCTCCTCCGCATTCGTGGCGGGCGGGCGGGAGCCGGGCGGGCGCCCGGCCCTCAGCCCCCTCCGCCGGGTCGGGTCGGGCACCGGAACAGCCCCTGGCGCGCGACGATGCGCTCCAGGTGGCGCGCGTAGGCGGCGATGTCCTCCGGCGTGCGCGTCTCGGTCGCGCACACCAGCAGCGACTCGCCGAGCTCGGGATAGTCGCCGGCGAGCGGCACGCCGCCGAGCACGTTCTGCGCCCCGAGCGCGCGCAGCAGATCGCGCGCCGGCAGCGGCAGGCGCAGCGGGAACTCGTGGAAGAAGGGCGTCTCGGGGAAGAGCGGCTCGACGCCCGGCACCGCCGCGAGCGCCGCGCGCAGCTCGCGCGCGCGCGCGTGGCTCGCGAGCGCGACGCGCTCGAGGCCATCGGGGCCGAGCAGCGCCATGTGGATGGTGGCGGCGGTGACCATGAGGCCCTGGTTGGTGCAGATGTTCGAGGTCGCCTTGGAGCGGCGGATGTGCTGCTCGCGCGCCTGCAGGGTGAGCGTGTAGGCCGTGCGGCCCTCGGCGTCCACGGTGCGGCCCACGATGCGCCCCGGCATCTGGCGCACCAGCCGCTTGCGCGCACACAGGAAGCCGAAATAGGGACCGCCCGAGGACAGCGGCACGCCGAGCGGCTGTCCCTCGCCGGCGGCGATGTCCGCGCCCGCCTCGCCCCACTCGCCGGGCGGCGCCAGCACCGCCGCCGCCACCGGGTTGGCGACGCCGATCACGAGCGCGCCGTGCCGGTGCGCCCAGTCCGTGAGGGCGTCCGCCTCCTCCAGGCAGCCGAAATGGTTGGGCTGCTGCACCACCAGCGCGGCGAGGCCCTCAGGGGCCTCCGGCAGCGCCCCGGGGTCGATCACCCCGCGGCGGCGGTCGTAGTCGATCTCGACGAGCTCGATGCCCTGCGGCGAGACGATGGTCTCCACCGTGCGCCGGTAGGCCGGATGCACGGTGCGCGGGAGCAGCACGCGCCGCCCGCCCCCGCGGCGGCCGGCGCGCACCGCCATCAGCACCGCCTCGGCCAGCGCCGAGGCGCCGTCGTAGAGCGAGGCGTTGGCGACCTCCATCGCCATCAGCCCCGCGATCATGGTCTGGAACTCGTAGAGGAGCTGCAGCGTGCCCTGGCTCGCCTCGGCCTGGTAGGGCGTGTAGGCGGTGTAGAGCTCGCCGCGCGTGGCGATCTCCCACACCGCCGCCGGCACGTGATGGTCGTAGGCGCCGGCGCCCGCGAAGCACACGGGACGGCCGTCGCGCTCGGCGCGGTCCATCATCAGGCGCGTGACCTCGGCCTCGCTCAGCGCCTCGGGCAGCTCGAGCGGGCGGCGCAGGCGGATCTCCTCCGGGATCTCGTCGAACAGCGCCTCGACGTCGTCGACGCCGATGGCCTCCAGCATGCGCCGCACGTCGTCCTCGGTGTGGGGGACGAAGGGCATCAGGCCTCCTCGATGAGCTCGCGGTAGGCCTCGGCGTCCATCAGGCTCTCGAGAGCCTTGGGGTCGTCGGGCCGGATGCGGATCATCCAGCCCTCGCCGTAGGGATCCTTGTTGATGAGCTCGGGGCTGTCGGCCAGGACCTCGTTGACCTCCACCACCTCGCCCGCGACCGGGCTGTAGACGTCGGAGGCGGCCTTCACGGACTCCACCACCATGCAGGCCTCGTCGGCCTCGCAGTGGCGGCCGACCTCCGGCAGCTCCACGAAGACCAGGTCGCCGAGCTGCTCCTGGGCGTGGTCGGTGATGCCGACGGTCAAAAGGCCGTCCTCGTCCGCGCGCACCCACTCGTGCGTGCGGGTGTAGCGCAGGTCCTCGGGCACGTCGCTCATCTCTCGCCTCCCTCCGCGGCCGCGGCGCGGCCGCTTTCGTCTTCGAGCTCGATCCGGATGCGCCCGTGGCGCACGAAGGGCGGCCGCACCACCCGTGCCGGCAGCGCCCGCCCGCGGATCTCGACCTCCACCCGCCCCTCCGTGCCGGCGGGCACGCGCGCGAGCGCGACCGAGCGCCCTATGGTGGGGCCGAAGCCGCCGCTCGTCACGCGGCCCTCGCCGCGCGGCGTGCGCACCGTCTGGCCCGGCCGCAGCACCCCGCGCGCCTCCAGCACCAGCCCCACCTGCACGCGCGCCGGGCCCGCGGCCCGCTGGCGCTCGAGCGCCGCGCGGCCGATGAAGTCGCGGCCGGCCGGCTCCCAGGCCACGGTCCAGCCCAGCCCGCATTCGAGCGGGGTGGTGTCCTCGTCCATGTCCTGGCCGTAGAGGTTGAGCCCGGCCTCGAGGCGCAGCGTGTCGCGCGCGCCGAGACCGCAGGGGCGCACGCCCGCGGCCAGCAGGCCGTCCCACAGCGCCCCCGCCTCGTCCGCGGAGAGGATCGCCTCGAAGCCGTCCTCGCCGGTGTAGCCCGTGCGGGCGACGAACCACCCGTCGGGCCCGAGGTGGGCGGCGCGGAAGGGCGCGAGCGCGGCGGCGGCCTGGCGCAGCGCCGGCGGCAGCAGCGGCAGCGTGCGCTCGCGCGCCTCGGGGCCCTGCACGGCGAGCATCGCAAGCTCCGCGCGCTCCGCGACCGCCACGCCATGGGGCCCGGCGTGGCGGCGCATCCACGCGAGGTCCTTCTCCCGCGTGGCGGCGTTCACCACGAGCCGGAACCAGCCGGGCCCGGCGCGGTAGACGATGAGGTCGTCGAGGACCCCGCCGCGCTCGTTGAGCATGCAGGTGTAGAGGGCCTGCCCTTCCGCGGCGAGGCGCGCGACGTCGTTGGCGAGCAGGCGGCGCAGGAAGGCCTCGGCGCCCTCGCCCGTGACGTCGACCACGGTCATGTGCGAGACGTCGAAGACCCCCGCCGCGCGGCGCACGGCGTGGTGCTCCTCGATCTGGGAGCCGTAGTGGAGCGGCATCTCCCAGCCGGCGAAGTCCACCATGCGGGCGCCGGCTGCGCGGTGGCGGTCGTGGAGCGGCGTTCGTCGGCCCATCGGTCTCTCTCCGGCGGCGGCCCGGGGCGCCGCCTCGGCGCACGCGCACGGCGGACGGCCCCGCGCCGTCCACCGCCCCTCTGTCCGTGCACCTGAGAGATTGACCCCCTTCGGTGGGCCGGACGGCCGGCCGCTCTCCAGAGCCAGCGGGGGCGGGCCTTCGGCCCCCCGGGCGCCTGCGGTCCTTCTGCCTGAGCGTTTCCGGGCGGAGGTTGCGCCTTCGGCGCCCCGCCGTGCGGGCGGCGGGGTCTCTCCCGCAGGGCTTGCCGCTGGAGGGCCTACTATACCCGCGCCCGCCCGCGATGTGGACCGCCGCGGCGCCATCCCATGCCGCCATCAAGGCCATTCGGGTGCGGCGGGTGGGATCGCGGCGCCCGTGTCCGGGGACCGCTTGCGGCGGAGAGGCGGGAGACGGGGGACGAGAGACGAGGGCTGGTGCGCGCTCCGC
>WGBS01000134.1 GCA_015494165.1 Gammaproteobacteria bacterium
GGTCCAGCAGGCTGAGGGCGTCGCGCATGCTGCCGTCGGCCGCGCGTGCGAGCAGCTCCAGCGCCGGCGCCTCGTGGGGCACGCCCTCGGCCTCGAGGATGCGCCCGAGCTGGGCGGCGATCGCCTCCGGGGCCAGACGCCGCAGGCCGAACTGCAGGCAGCGCGAGAGCACCGTCACCGGCAGCTTCTGCGGGTCCGTGGTCGCCAGCAGGAACTTCACGTGCGGCGGCGGCTCCTCGAGCGTCTTGAGGAGCGCGTTGAAGCTGTGCGTCGAGAGCATGTGCACCTCGTCGATGAGGTACACCTTGAAGCGCCCACGCGTCGGCGCGTACTGCACGTTGTCCAGCAGCTCGCGCGTGTCCTCGACCTTGGTGCGCGAGGCGGCGTCGACCTCGATCAGGTCGACGAAGCGCCCCTCGTCGATCTCGCGGCAGGCCTCGCACTCGCCGCAGGGCTCGGGCGTGATGCCGCGCTCGCAGTTGAGCGCCTTGGCGAGGATGCGCGCGACGGTGGTCTTGCCCACCCCGCGCGTGCCGGTGAAGAGATAGGCGTGGTGCAGGCGCTCCTGGCGCAGCGCGTTGACCAGCGCGCGCACCACGTGCTCCTGCCCCACGAGCGCCTCGAAGCGCCGGGGCCGCCATTTGCGGGCCAGTACCTGGTAGCTCACGGATGACGCGGTATCCCGGGAGGCCCTCCGCCGGACCCGCGCTCAGCATACCGCAGCCCCGCCGCGCCCGGCCAACGCGCCGCTCCAAACTCATGCACTAGGTGCTATAGTATGCGCATGCAAGGGAGGGCGTTCCGGACGCGCCCGTTCACACGCTGGATGCGGCGCGCGGGGGTCACGGACGGCGACCTGGCACGGGCGGTCGGCGAGATGGCGCGCGGGATGGTCGACGCGGACCTGGGCGGCGGCCTGTTCAAGAAGCGCATCCCGCTGCCGGGACGTGGCAGGCGCGGAGGCGCGCGTGTGATCGTCGCGGCGCGCAGGAGCCAGCGATGGTTCTTCCTCTACGGATTCGCCAAGAACGAGCGCGACACCCTGGCGCCAGCGGAGCTGCGCGCGTTGCGCGAGCTTGGCAAGGAGTTCTTGCGGCTGGACGAGCGGGGCCTATCGCGCGCGCTGCGCGCGGGCGCCCTCGCGGAGGTGTGCGGAGATGAGACGCAAAAGTAGGCCCCGTAGCCGAGTGCTGGCCGAGGTCGCCGAGACCGCCCTCGACCTCCATGCCGCGGGACTCATCACGAAAAGGCGGCTGGAAGAGCTGCGCGCCTGCGGGTGCCTCGACGTCGAGGACATGCCGCCTGCGCGGATCCGTGCGCTGCGCAGGCGGCTGCGGCTGAGCCAAGCGGCGTTCGCGGCCGTCCTCAACACGAGCGTCTCGACGGTGCAGAAGTGGGAGGCCGGCGCGAAGCGCCCCAGTGGCCCCTCGCTCAAGCTGCTCAATGTGATGGAGCGCAGGGGGCTGGACGGGCTGGCCTGACCGTTGCCCGCGTGCCGCCGCGGGGCGCACGCGGGGCGCAAAGGGCGGCGGCCCGCGCCAGCCGCACCCCGGCGCACGAGTCCGCTGCTACGGCTGCTCCCTTCCGGGCCTGACCGGGTTCACAACGTATCGTCGCGGGGGGACCGACGCGGGCCGCCATCGGGGCGGCGCGGGAGGCGCCGCGGCGCTCAGACTACCAGAGGGCGCCGGGGCCGGCCAGCGTCGGCAACGCGGCCGCGGCCGTGGTCTAATGGGGGCATGGAGCGGCCCTACACCATCGGCACCCTGGCGCGCGCAGCCGGGGTGAACGTCGAGACCATCCGCTACTACCAGCGCCGCGGGCTGCTGCGCGAGCCGCGGCGCCCGCCGGGCGGCGTGCGCCGCTACGGCGAGGACGACCTCGCGCGGCTGCGCTTCATCCGCCGCGCGCAGGAGCTCGGCTTCACGCTGCGCGAGATCGCCGAGCTGCTCGCCCTCGACGACGGCACGGGCTGCGCGCGCGCGCGCCGCGTGGCCGAGGCGCGTCTCGCGGACGTGCGCCGGCGCATCCGCAGCCTGCGCCGCATGGAGCGCGTCCTCGCGGAGCTGGTCGAGGCCTGCGAGGGCGCGGGGGGACGCGGGCGCGTGGCCTGCCCGCTCATCACCTCCCTGCAGCGCGAGGCGGGCGCCGGCCCATGAGCGCGGACGCGGGGCTGCGGGCGCTGGCCGCGGCGGCGCGCCAGGCGGCCGAGGGGCTGGAGGTGACGGTGCGTGACGCGGGAGGCAGCGGCCTCCCCGCGGCCGAGGTGCTGGAGGCCTTCGGCCAGGCGCTCGCGCTCCTCGAGCGGCTCGACGACCCGGACCGCGCGCGCGCCGAGCGCGAGGCGCTCGAGACCCTCGCCGCGCAGGCCGCGCAGCTCCTCGAGGCGCTGGCGCTCGCCGCCCGCGCGGCGGGCCGCGGCGCGGGCGCCGCCGTCCTGGAGACGCTGCAGGTGCCGCTGGCGCTGTGGGTCGCGGCCCATGGGGGGCGGCTGCGCGAGCTCGCGCCCGTGGTCAACGGCTGCGCGCGCCTGGCCAACGGCCTGCACGACCCCGACGCGCTCGGCGAGCTCGCCGACACCATGGAGCGGATCGCGGCCGCCGTCGATCCCGCGGTGCGCGGAGCGCCGGACGCAGGCCAGCCCGGCCACCCCTGGCGCACCCTGCTGGTCAACCGCGCCATCGTGGCCACCCGCAGCCACGACCCCGAGCGCATGGAGCGGGCCTTCGCCGAGCTCGCCGCGGCCCTGCCCGAGGCCGCCCCGGGCTTCTTCGCCGAGGGCATGCGCGAGATGGACCGCCTCGGCTATCCCCCGCACGTCCGTGAGGTCATGGCGCGCTGGCACGCGCGCCACGGGGGCGGCGGCCTCCACTGACGGCGCCCGGGCGATGGCGCGCGCGGGCCCCATGCCGTAGGATTGCGACCCCATGAGGCTGCTCTACGACTTCTTTCCGATCCTGGTCTTCTTCGCCGCCTACAAGCTGGCCGGGATCTACGTGGCCACGGCCGCGGCGATCGCCGCGACGGGGCTTCAGGTCGGGCTGCACTGGCTGCGCCACCGCCGGGTGGAGGCCATGCACCTGGTCACGCTCGGCCTCATCGTCGTCTTCGGCGGCGCCACGCTGCTCCTCCACGACGAGCTCTACATCAAGTGGAAGCCGACGGTGCTCAACTGGCTCTTCGCGCTCGCCTTCCTCGGCAGCCAGCTCTTCGGCGGGCGCACGCTGGTCGAGCGCGTCATGGGCCGCGAGATCGCGCTCCCGCCCGCGGTATGGCGCCGGCTCAACCTGGGCTGGGCGCTGTTCTTCGGCTTCGTCGGCGCGCTCAACCTGTACGTGGCCTACCGCTTCCCCACCGACGTGTGGGTGGACTTCAAGCTCTTCGGCATCGTCGGCCTGACGCTGCTGTTCGTGGTCGGCCAGGGGCTGTGGCTCGCGCGGCACCTGGAGCCGCAGCGCGAGGACGGCGCCTGATGTGGTACGCCATCATCGGCCGCGACGCCCCGGGCAGCCTCGAGCGCCGCAGGCAGGCGCGGGCCGCCCATCTGGCCCGCCTCGAGGCCCTGCAGGACGAGGGCCGGCTGCTGCTCGCCGGCCCCTTCCCGGCGGTGGACGCCGAGGACCCGGGGCCCGCCGGCTGGACCGGCAGCCTGATCGTGGCCGAGTTCGGCTCGCTCGAGGAGGCCGAGGCGTGGGCGCAGGCCGACCCCTACCGCGAGGCCGGCGTCTACGCCGAGGTCGAGGTCCGACCGTTCAGGAGGGTGTTCCCGAAATGAGCCAGACCGCCACCGAGGATCCGCGCGTGGGGATGATCCGCGAGCGCCTGACGCAGGCGCTGCGGCCCGAGCGCCTGGAGATCGTCGACGAGACCGCCCGCCACGCGGGCCACGAGGGCGCGCGCGCCGGCGGCGGCCACTACATCGTCACCATCGTCTCGCCGCTGTTCGAGGGCAAGCGCCTCATCGAGCGCCATCGCATGGTCTACGAGGCCCTCGGCGAGGCCATGCAGAAGGACATCCACGCCCTCAGCATCAAGGCGCTCGCGCCCGGTGAGGCCTGAGGCGCGGAACGCCCCCACCACCCGCGGGCCGCGGCCCGCCCGAAGCGACAGAGGAAGGCCATGCCCCACAAGCCCACGCTCCCGCTACTCCTGATGGCCGCCGCCCTCGGCCTCGCCGCTTGCCAGCGCGACGGCACCCAGCAGCCGCAGGGCGAGGCCACGGCTGCGCCCTCGCCGGCGGCGGCCGCCGCGGCCGGAAACCCTGCCAAGGCCGGCACGGACGAAGGTGAGGTGCTCGCCGTCGTCAACGGCCGCCCCATCACGCGCGCCATGCTCGAGGCCTACGGCGCGGAGCGGCGCTCGCCCACGGGCGGCCCGCTGCCCGAGGGCCGGCTCCTCGACGAGCTCATTGCCCAGGAGCTGCTGGTGCAGCAGGCCGAGAAGGCGGGCCTGGCGCAGCGACCCGACGTGCGCCGCCGGCTGGAGCTGCAGCGGCGCAACGTGCTGGCGATGACCATGCTGCGCGAGGAGATCGAGCGCCAGCCGGTCACCGACGAGGAGCTGCGCAAGCTCTACGACGAGATGGTGGCGAAGCAGCCGCGCAAGGAGTACAAGGCGCGCCACATCCTGGTCAAGGACGAGAAGACCGCACGCGAGCTCATCGCCCGGCTCGACAAGGGCGCCGATTTCGCGGAGCTCGCGCGCGAGCACTCCATCGGTCCCTCCGGCAAGCAGGGCGGCGAGCTCGGCTGGTTCAGCCCCTCGCAGATGGTCAAGCCGTTCGCCGACGCGGTGGCGGCCCTCGAGAAGGGGGCCTACACCAAGGCCCCCGTGCAGACGCGCTTCGGCTGGCACGTGGTGCAGCTCGAGGACGTGCGCGAGCTGCCGGCGCCGGAGTTCGAGCAGGTCAAGGACCGTCTGCGCGAGGTCCTGCAGCGCCGCCGCGTGCAGCAGTACCTGGAGCGGCTGGTGCAGGAGGCGAAGATCGAGCGCCGCCAGGCGGCGCGCCCCGCGCCGCAGCCGCAGGCCGGCGCCAGCACCGCCGACGGGAAGTGACACGCCCGCCCGCGCGGCGGGCCCTCAGCGCCTGAAGCGCTCGGGCCGCTCCAGCAGCTCGAGAAAGGCGCGCTCGTCGAGCGTCGGCACGCCGAGCGCGCGGGCCTTGTCGAGCTTGGAGCCCGGCGCCTCGCCGACCACCACGTAGCTCGTGCGGCGCGAGACGCTGTCGGTCACCTTGGCCCCCAGGGCCTTCAGGCGCCGGCGCGCCTCCTCGCGCGTCATGGACTCGAGCGCCCCGGTGAGCACGAAGGTCATGCCCGCGAGCGGCGCGCCGGCGGCGCGCCGGCGCGGGCGCGGCCAGTGCACTCCCGCCTTCAGCAGCCGGCGGATGACGTCGCGGTTGTGGCGCTCGCGGAAGAAGGAGTGGATGGCGCGCGCCACCACCGGCCCCACGTCCGGCACCTCCTCGAGCTGCTCGGGCGTCGCCTTCATGATGGCGTCGAGGTCGCCGAAGTGCTCGGCGAGCGCCTGGGCCGTGGCCTCACCCACCTGCGGGATGCCGAGGGCGTAGAGGAAGCGCGCGAGGGTCGTCGACTTGCTGCGCTCGATGGCGGCGAGCAGGTTGGCGGCCGACTTCTCGCCCATGCGCTCGAGCGCCACCAGGTCCTCCTTGCGCAGGCGGTAGAGGTCGGCCGGGTCCTTGACCAGCCCCTTCTCCACGAGCTGGTCGACGAGCTTCTCGCCGAGGCCGTCGATGTCCATGGCCCGCCGCGAGGCAAAGTGCAGGATCGCGCCCTTGCGTTGCGCGGGGCAGTAGAGCCCGCCCATGCAGCGGTGGTGCGCCTCGCCCGGGAGCCGCACCACCTGCGAGCCGCACACCGGGCAGCGCTCGGGCATGCGCCAGCGGCGCGCCCCGCGCGGGCGCTTCTCCTTGACGACGGCGACGATCTCCGGGATGACCTCGCCCGCGCGGCGCACGATCACGGTGTCGCCGATGCGCACGTCCTTGCGGTCCACCTCGTCCTGGTTGTGCAGGCTCGCGCGCGTGACCGTCACCCCGCTCACCCGCACCGGGCGCAGCACCGCCACCGGCGTGATGATGCCCGTGCGCCCCACCGAGGCGATGATGTCCTCGACCACCGTGGTCGCCTCCTCGGCCGGGAACTTGTGGGCGACCGCCCAGCGCGGCGCCCGCGCCGTGTAGCCCAGGCGCTCGCAGGCGGCGAGGTCGTCGACCTTGTAGACCACGCCGTCCATCTCGAAGGGCAGCCCGTCGCGCAGCGCCAGGATGCGCCGGTAGTACTCGAGGCAGCGCTCGATGCCGTCGGCCACCTCCAGGTGCTCGGTGACGCGGAAGCCCCAGCCGCGCAGGCGTTCGAGCGCCTGCGCGTGGCTCTGCGCGATGGGCTCCGAGAGCTCGCCGAAGCCCCACGGGAAGAAGGCGAGCGGGCGCACCGCCGTGACCTTGGGGTCGAGCTGGCGCAGGCTCCCGGCGGCGGCGTTGCGCGGGTTGGCGAAGGGCGGCTCGCCGCGCGCAAGACGCTCGTCGTTGAGGCGCCGGAAGTCGTCCTTGGGGATCACCACCTCGCCGCGCACCTCCAGCACGCGCGGCCAGCCCTCGCCCTGCAGGCGCAGCGGCACGGTGCGGATGGTGCGCACGTTGGGCGTGACGTCCTCGCCGCGGTAGCCGTCGCCGCGCGTGCCCATGCTCTCGCTCGACAACGCCTTCAGCGAGGAGGAGGTGCGCGACTTCGACAGGCGCGTGCGCGAGCGCCTCGGGGTCGAGCGCGTGCGCTACTCGTGCGAGCCGAAGTTCGACGGCGCCTCGGTGAGCCTGCGCTACGAGGAGGGCGTGCTGGTGGAGGCGGGCACGCGCGGCGACGGCTATCGCGGCGAGGACGTCACGCCCAACGTGCGCACCATCCGCACCGTGCCGCTGCGCCTGCAGGGCGAGGGCTGGCCGCGCGTGCTGGAGG
>WGBS01000135.1 GCA_015494165.1 Gammaproteobacteria bacterium
CGTCCGGCCCTGCCGCGGCCCCGACCTCGCGGTGGTGAGCTTCCGCGTCGGCCGCATCCAGCGCATCGACGACTTTCACGCCCGCGTGGAGCTCGTCGCGAAGGTGCGCAACGTCGGCTCGGCCGACTACCGCAGCGCGCCGGGCAAGCAGTCGATCTTCATCACGCGCCTCTGGCCCGGCGGCGGCACCTCCCACGTGCTGCGGCGGGCCGCGTTCCGCGAGCTGCGGAAGGGGCATGGCGCGATGCGCATCGTGCGCGCCTGGACAAAGGTCTACACCGGCGAGGAGTTCCCGGGCGAGTACGCCGCCTACGTCAGCTACGATCCGGACTTCCAGCTCGACGGCAATCCCGCCAACGACGACTGCAACCTGCGCAACAACGAGCGGCGGCTGAAGGAGCGGACCGTCATGGAGCTCGCGGCCGCGAAGCTGCGCCGCACCCCCGCGGGCGTGGCACGCGAGGCCATCGTGCGCGGCGAGCGCAAGCGTGCCCGGGAGCTGCTGACGCCGCGGAAGGCCCAGCCCATCGTCCCGGGCCGTTGAGCCCGGGCGCCTGCGCGCGGCCGGTGCCCGCTCAACCAGCGCCGGCCGCGCGCACCGGCTCGGGCAGGGGCAGGCGCTCCATGAGGTAGCCGAGGCAGTCCTGGTGGATGACGCGCACGTCGCGCGTAAACATGGACGGCACCACGTGGCAGCGCACGAGCACGGTGCCGTCGGGCGCGACGCCGAGGCAGGCGCGCTCGAGGCGCTCGCCGTCGTCGTTCTCGACCACGAGCACCTCGGGCGCGCGCGCCCAGCCGAGGACCGTCCCTGCCGGAAGCTCCGAGAAGTTGAGCCGGTCGATGTCCGGCACGAGCACGAGGTCGGCCTCCGGATCCGGCCCCGTGCCGAAGGCGATGCGCGCGCCGGGGCGCACGCGCACGCGCGCCACCGTGTGATAGAGGTCGATCTCCTCCGGTGACACCGGCCGCGCCGGGATCTCGGCGAGATGCAGGCAGGCCTCGAGAAAGGCGACCGCGCGCCTGAGCCCCGCCCCGTCGCCCACGCGCCCGCACTCGACCGTCACCGCGGGGCAGAGCGGCGCGAAGGCCATGGACTGCACCCCGCGCGGGCGCGTGAAGTGGACGACGATGCGCGAGAAGAGCAGCGCGAGCCGCAGGAAGGCGGGCTCGAGCCGGTTGACGCAGGCGTAGTGCGGATTGCGGCCGGTGTTGTTGTGCAGGTCCGCGCTGGCGAAGACCCCGCGCGCGGCCATGCGCTCCACCACCCACGCCGCCATGCGGTGCACCGGCGTGATGCCGGGGCCGCCGCCGGGCCAGATGCGGTTGTAGTCCGGCTGGTCCGGCAGGCGCCGCACGCCGGCGGCGGCCGCGGCGACGTTGCCCACGAACAGCGCCAGGCTGCGCGGCAGGCGGTCGAGGCGGTGCGTGCGCAGCAGCTCCTGCACCGCGCGCAGGCCCACGTCCTCGTTGCCGTGCAGCAGGAGCGAGACGAAGAGCGGCGGCTCGCGCCGTCCGGCGAGCTCGATGAGGGTGGGCCCGGGCAGCACGCGGTGCAGCTCGCGCGCGCGCGCCTCCAGGAAGCCCGGCGGCAGGTGATCGAGCAGGTAGGGCCTCTCGGCGTCGGCCATCTTCGCCCTCACGCCTCCGCCGGCGCGTCCCAGGCGTGCACGGGCTCGCCGGCCGCCTGCCTGAGCATGTAGGCCTCGAGCAGCCCGGCCATGTCTCGCCCGTGCGCCGCGGTCCAAGCACGCTGCCACGCCGCCCCCGTCTGCCCCGTGCGCGCGCGCTCGCGCACGATGCCGATGCAGCGCTCGATCTCGGCCACACCGAGGCCGAGATCGAGCAGCGCCTCGCCGGCGGCGTCGGCGAGCTCGGGCATCAGCGTGGCGAGCGGGTGCGCCACGCGGTGCCCCGGCCAGTGCACGTGGGTGGCGAGCCCGTCGCGCGCGGCACGGTAGAAGTTGTCGCGCGCGCGGTCGAAGGGGAGCTCGGCCTCGGGCGCCGGAGAGCGCGTAGCGAGGTGGTGGGCGAGGCCGAAGTAGAAGGCGGCGTTGGCCACCGCGTCGGCCACGGTGGGGCCGGCCGGCACCACGCGGTGCTCGATGCGCACGTGCGGCCCTTCCTCGTCGAAGCCCACGAGCGGCCGGTTCCAGCGCCAGATGGTCCCGTTGTGCAGGCGCAGGTGCGGGAGCGTCGCGGGCTCGCCTTCCGGCTCGACCGGGAGCAGCACCGGGAAGTGCTCGAGGTTCTCGCGGAAGACCTCCATCAGGCTCTCGCGCGCGTAGCCCGTGCCGAAGCTCACGCGCCGCAGCGGGCCGAAGGCGGCGCCCTCGTAGCCGCCGACCTCGATCGACTGCTCGAACAGCGGGATGCGGGTCTCGTCCCACAGGTCACGGCCGAAGAGATAGGGCGAGTTGGCCGAGACGGCGACGGTGGCCGCCGAGGCGACGAGCGAGGCGTTGTAGTAGCGCACGGCGCGCGAGGCCGGCACCTGGAGATGGATCTGGAAGGAGGTGGTGGCGGACTCGAGCATGACATCGCGGTGCTCGAGCACGAGGTGCTCGCGGCCTGCGATGTCGACACGCACGGGCCGCCCCTGGCGCAGCGTGAAGATCTGCTCGTTCAGGGCGCGGTAGCGGTTGAGCGGCGACATGGCCGCGAGCGTCAGGTCCTCCTGGCGCAGCGTCGGCAGGATGCCGATCGCCACCGCGCCCATGCCGAGCGTGCGCGCCGCCTCCGCCACGCGCCGCCAGCGCCCGGCGAGGTCCGCCTCGAGGGCGTCGAGGGCGGCCGGCGCCAGCGGCCGCGCAGGCCCGTTGAGCTCGACGTTGAAGCGCGCGAGCTCCGGGACGACCAGCGGATCGCCCAGGTGCGCGATGAGCGCGTCGTTGCGCGGCGCCGGGCGGCCCGCGGCGTCCACCAGCCAGGCCTCGAGCTCGAAGCCGCCCGTCCAGCCCTCGTCGCGCAGGCGTCCCTCGCGGAACCAGCGCTCGAGCTCGGCCGTCTCGCGCGCGAGCGCGGCGCGGAAGCGCGCGAAGTCGGCCTCGCCGAAGCGGTCGCGACCGATCTCCTGCCCCATCGGCC
>WGBS01000136.1 GCA_015494165.1 Gammaproteobacteria bacterium
GCCACGGGCACGGACGCGCGGCGCGCCGCCATTCGCGCCGAGGTGGAGCGCTGCACGCGCCTGTGGGGCGCGGCCGGGCGTGCCGGGGAGGTGCTGGCCGAGGCGCGGCCCTGGGTCGAGGTCGAGCACGTGATCCTCTGGAACAGCGAAGCCGACGAGGCCCGCACCGCCGCCGCCAAGGCCGAGGGGCGCGAGCGCCTGTCGCGCATCCCGGGCGTGCGCCACGTGCGCACCGGCACCGCGATCGACGCCGACGCGCGCTACCGTCATTGCTGGCTGATCGGCTTCGCCTCGGCGGCGGCGCGCGATCATTACCGCACGCACCCGGAGCACGTGGCCTATGCCGACGGCGTCTTCCGGCCGATCGCACCGGACCGCGTGCGGGTCGACTACGCGCTCGACTGACGTCGAGCGCGGGGCGAGGAACGGGAGGCGAGAGACGAGCGGGATCAAACGGCCGCGCCCGCAGGGCGCACCACCCCTCGCCTCTCGCACCTTTCCTCTCGTCTCCGTTGCCGCGCCCTCCGAGGGCGGGGCGTGGGCCGGCTGCCCGGGAAGCCGCACGTGACGTGAACGTGGACTTGGACAAGCGGGGGAGCGAGATGAGCGAGGCTGCACCCGAGGTGCTGTACGAGAGCGGGCTCAGGAGCCTGCCGCTGGTGCACCGCGGCAAGGTGCGCGACATCTATGCCGTCGGCGACGAGGCGCTGCTCATCGTCACCACCGACCGCCTGTCGGCCTTCGACGTGGTGCTGCCCACGCCCATCCCCGGCAAGGGCCGGGTGCTGACGGCGCTGTCGGAGTTCTGGTTCGAGCGCATGGCCGACCTCGTGCCGGGACACATCGCCGGCATTCCGCTGGAGGAGGCCGTGCCCGACGCAGCCGAGCGGGCGCGCGTCGCAGGCCGCGCCATGGTGGTGCGGCGCCTGAAGCCGCTGCCGGTCGAGGCCATCGTGCGCGGCTACCTGATCGGCTCCGGCTGGAAGGACTACCAGCGCACGGGCGCGGTGTGTGGCATCCGCCTGCCGGAGGGATTGCGCCTCGCCGACCGGCTGCCGGAACCCATCTACACCCCGTCGACCAAGGCCGCCGTCGGCGAGCACGACGAGAACATCGACTTCGAGCGCACCGTGGGGCTGCTGGGCCGCGAGCTCGCCGAGCGCGTGCGCGAGCTCAGCCTCGCGATCTACCGGCGCGCGGCGGCGTATGCGGCCGAGCGCGGGATCATCATCGCCGACACCAAGTTCGAGTTCGGCCTCGACGAGGACGGCACGCTCTACCTCATCGACGAGGTCCTCACCCCGGACTCCTCGCGCTTCTGGCCCGCCGACGCCTGGCGGCCGGGCGAGAACCCGCCGAGCTTCGACAAGCAGTATGTGCGCGACTGGCTCGAGGCGAGCGGCTGGGACAAGCGCCCGCCGGGCCCGGAGCTGCCGGCGGAGGTCGTGCGCCGCACGGCCGAGAAGTACCGCGAGGCCTACCGGCGGCTGACCGGCCACGAGCTCGACTGAGCGCCATGGACGATCCCGCCCTGCGGCGCCTGCTCGCGGGCTTTCGGGCCTTCCGCGCCCGCCACTGCGAGCGCGAGCCCGAGGCGTGGGAGCGCCTGGTGCGCGACGGGCAGCGCCCGGAGGTCCTGGTGATCGGCTGCAGCGACTCGCGCGTGGATCCGGCGCTGCTCCTGGACGCGCGCCCGGGCGAGCTCTTCGTGGTGCGCAACGTCGCGGCGCTGGTGCCGCCGCACGCCCCGGACGGTGCCGAGCACGGCACGGCGGCCGCCATCGAGTTCGCCGTGCGCGTGCTCGGCGTGCGCCACGCCATCGTGCTCGGCCACGGCCGCTGCGCCGGCATCGCCGCGGCGCGCCGGGGGGTGCCCGCGGGCTGCGGCGACTATCTGGCGCCCTGGACACGCATCGTCGCCGACGCCGTGGCGGGGCTCGAGGACGCCGCCGAGATGGAGCGTGCCGGCGTGCGGCGCTCGCTCGAGAACCTGCGCGGCTATCCCTGGGTGCGCGAGGCCGAGGCGGCGGGCCGGCTCGCCCTCCACGGCTGGCGCTTCGACCTGGAGCACGGGCGGCTCGAGGGATACGATGAGGCGGCGGGCGCCTTCCGCCCGCTCGCCCCCTGAGATCGCGGCCGGTGTCGGCGGCGGGCCGGGCGCGCGCCCGGCGAAAGGAGCGCCGTGGAGATCCACGAGTTCTTCTTCAACCTGATGGTGATGCTGCTCACCGCGCGCGTGCTCGCCGAGCTCGCGGTGCGCATGCACTCGCCCGCGGTCATCGGCGAGCTGCTCGCCGGCGTGCTGCTCGGGCCGAGCCTGCTTGGCTGGATCGAGCCGGTGGAGGCCATCCGCCTGCTGGCCGAGATCGGCATCATCCTGCTGCTCTTCGAGGTCGGGCTCGAGACCGACGTCATGCGCCTGGTGCGCACCGGCGCGCGCTCGATCGTGGTCGCCTTCGGCGGCTTCGTGCTGCCCTTCCTGCTCGGCTACGGCGTCGCGCGCTGGCTCTTCGGCCTCGACCTGCTGCCGAGCCTGTTCGTGGGCGGCACCCTTACGGCCACCAGCATCGGCATCACGGTGCGGGTGCTCACCGATCTCGGCCGCCACCGCGCCGAGGAGGGGCAGGTGGTGCTGGGGGCGGCCGTGCTCGACGACGTCCTCGGCGTGGTGCTGCTCGCGCTGCTCTACGAGTTCTCGCTCGGCGGCGGCGTCAGCCTCGCCAACGCCGGCAAGGTGCTGCTCTTCGTCGGCGCCTTCTTTGTGATCGCGCCCGTCGCCGCCAAGCTGATCGCGGTCGTCATCCAGCGCTTCGAGGCGACGACGCAGATCCCGGGCCTGATCCCGACGGCCATCGTCTCGCTGGTGCTCTTCTTCGCGTGGCTCGCGCACGCGGTCGGCGCGCCCGAGCTGCTCGGCGGCTTTGCCGCGGGGCTCGCGCTGTCGCGGCGCTTCTTCCTGCCCTTCGGCATCGCCGTGCGCGCCGAGTCGGGCTTTTCCGAACGCATCGAGCAGCAGATGCGTCCCATCGTGCACCTGTTCACGCCCATCTTCTTCGTCATGGTGGGGCTGTCGCTCAACCTGCGCGTGATCGACTGGGGCTCGCCCTTCATCTGGGCCTTCTCGCTCAGCCTGCTGGCGGTGGCCATCCTCGGCAAGATGGCGGCCGCCTTCGTCATCAGCGTGCCGCTGCCGGCGCGCTGGGCGGTGGGCATGGCCATGGTGCCGCGCGGGGAGGTGGGCCTCATCTTCGCCGAGCTCGGGCGCACCTCGGGCATCCTCGACGCCCGGCTCTACGCGGGCATGGTCATCGTCATCGCGCTCACGACCTTGTTGCCGCCCTTCGCGCTCAAGTGGTTCTACGGCAGCCGTTTCGCCCGCGGGCTCGTCTCCGCCTGAGGCCCGGCGCCGCTTGAGAGGGACCGGCGCCGGCCGCATCTGATGGGCTCTTGCCGCGCTGTGGCGCGGGCCGCGGAGGAAAGGGGTGAACGGGCACGTGCTTGCGCAGCTCCTCGCGCTGCTCGGCACGGCGGTCGCCGTGCTGGCGGGCTTCCGCGCCCTGCGCCTGCCCGCGGTGCTCGGCTACCTGCTCGTCGGGCTGCTCGTCGGCCCCCACGGCCTGGGCTGGCTGCCCGACACCGAGCTCACCCGCACCCTGGCCGAGCTCGGGGTGGTCTTCCTGCTCTTCACGGTCGGGCTCGAGTTCTCGCTGCCGGAGCTGCTCGCCCAGAGCCGCGCCACGGCGGTGCTGGGGGCTCTCCAGATCCTGGTCACCGCCGCGCTCGGCGCCGCGGTGGCCGTCGCCTTCGGCCTGCCCTGGGGCGTCGCGGCCGTGCTCGGCGGCGCCGTCGCCATGTCCTCGACGGCCATCGTCGTGCGCCAGCTCGGCGAGCACCTCGAGCTCGGCACACGCCACGGCCGCGCGGCGGTGGCGGTGCTGCTGCTGCAGGACCTCGCGACGCTTCCCTTCCTGGTCCTCGCCTCGCGTCTCGGCGGGGCCGGCACGGCGGCGGGCGCCGATCTCGTGCAGGCGCTCGCGGTGGCGCCCCTCGTGGTGGCGGGGCTCTACCTGGGCGGGCGCTGGGTGGCGCAGCCCTTCCTCGCCTGGGTCGGCGGGCGCGGCTCGGGCGAGCTCTTCATGCTGGCCGCCATCCTCGTCGTCATCGCCGCGGCCGGTCTCGCCGGGCAGGCGGGCCTGAGCGCGCCGCTCGGGGCCTTCGTGGCCGGGATGGTGCTGGGCGAGACCGAGTTCCGCCACCAGGTCGAGGAGGACATCCGGCCCTTCCGCGACGTGCTCCTGGGGCTGTTCTTCGCCACCATCGGCATGCTGGTCGATCCGCGCGCGGTGCTGGCGCACGCCGGCCCCGTGCTGGCGCTCGCCGCGGCCCTCGTGGCCGGCAAGGGCCTGCTGGTGCTGCTGCTGGGCCGCCTGGTCGGGCAGGAGTGGGGTGTGGCGCTGCGCACGGGCCTGTGCCTGGCGCACGCCGGCGAGTTCGGCCTCTTGCTCGTCTCCCAGGTCATCGGCCGCGGCGCCCTCTCGCCCGCGGCGGGCCAGGTCCTGCTCGGCGGCATCGTCCTGAGCATGGCGGCCGCGCCCGTGCTGGTGCATTACAACGGCGTGCTCGCGCGCCGCCTCGGCTTCCTCGGCTATGCGCGCGCCCTGCGCGCGCGCGAGGAGGGCGTGGCCGCCGAGGCGCGGGGGCTCGAGGGGCACGTCGTGATCGCCGGCTACGGGCGCATCGGCCAGAACGTGGTGCGCCTGCTCGAGGAGGACGACATCCCCTGCCTCGCCCTCGACCTCGACCCCGGGCGCGTGCGTGAGGCGCGCGAGGCCGGCGACCGCGTGGTCTACGGCGACGCCACCCGCGAGGGCATCCTGCGCGCGGCCGGAATCGCGCGCGCGCGCCTGCTCGTGGTGAGCTTCGCCGACGACGCCGCCGCCCTGCGCACCGTCGAGCACGCGCGCCGCCTGGCGCCGGAGATGCCCATCGTGGTGCGCACCCGCGACGACCGCCACCTCGAGGCGCTGCTCGCCGCCGGCGCCACGGAGGTCCTGCCCGAGGGGCTGGAGACCAGCCTCATGATCGGCGCCCAGGTGCTGCTGCTGCTCGGCGTGCCGGACTCCGAGGTCACGCGCCGCATCGCCGCCGTGCGGGCCGACGACTACCGCCTGCTGCGGCGCTTCTTCCACGGGCACGACGCGGACGAGCCGGGACGCGGGGCCTACCTCGCGCGTCTGCACGCGGTGCCGCTGCCGGCGCGCGCCTGGGCGGTGGGCCGCACCATCGAGGAGCTCGGCCTCGAGCGCCTCGGCGTGGAGCTGATCGCGGTGCGCCGCGGGGGGATCAAGGTGCCGGCACCCGCGCTCGACACGCGCCTGCGCGAGGGCGACGTCCTCATCCTCGGCGGCGAGCCCGAGGCCCTCGAGCGCGCCGAGTCCCGCATCCTCCAGGGCTGAGGCTCCGCGGCCCGCCCGCGCGCGCCTCGGGGCATCCTCGAGATCAGTGATGACTTATGAGAGATATCACGACTATTTACTAGACCTTATCTTTGCGCGGGGCTACGCTTGCGAGCGTCGGCAAGGGCCCGGCAGCGTGGGGCGCCGGGCAGGCTCATGAGCCCGAGGCCGCCCCAGCGC
>WGBS01000137.1 GCA_015494165.1 Gammaproteobacteria bacterium
CGGATGGCCGCCAGCATGGCCTGGTTGCCGAGGTGGCGGCCCGAGAGGTTGATGGCGAGCGTCACGTCGCGGCCTTCGGCGAGCCAGCGCGCCTGTGCGCGCAGCGCGCGGTCCACCACCCACTGGTCGATCTCGCCGATGAGTCCGAAGCGCTCGGCCACGTCGAGGAAGGCGGCCGGCGGGATCAGCCGGCCGTCCTCGTCGCGCAGGCGCAGCAGCACCTCGTAGTGCGCCACCTCGCGCCGCGGGCGCAGGCGGAAGACCGGCTGGTAGTGGAGCACGAACTCGTCGTTGGCGAGCGCGCGGCGCAGGCGCGTCTCCCAGTGCAGCCGCCCGTGCATGCGCGCAAGGCGCGGGTCCTCGGGGTCGAAGACCTCGTAGCGGTTGCGGCCGCGCTCCTTGGCCGCGTACATGGCCATGTCGGCGCGCGCCAGCAGGTCGCCGGCGCGCTCGCCGTGCAGCGGGTAGGCGACGATGCCGATGCTGGCGCCGACGGCGGGCTCGGCCCCGTCCCCGGGCCGCAGCGCCGCGAGCAGATGGCGCGCGACCTTGCAGGCGTCCTCCAGCCCGGTGTCGGGCAGGATGACGCCGAACTCGTCGCCGCCGAGACGGCCGAGCACGTCCGTGCGGCGCAGGGCCGCGGCCAGGCGCCGGGCGGTGGCCAGCAGCAGGCGGTCGCCGGACTGGTGCCCGAAGGTGTCGTTGACGTACTTGAACTGGTCGAGGTCCATGTAGAGCAGCGCGCCCTGGCGGCCGTGGCGGCGCGCCAGCGCCACGCAGCGCTCGAGCTCCTCCTGGAAGCGGCGGCGGTTGACCAGCCCCGTGAGCGGGTCGTGGTCGGCGAGGAAGGCGAGGCGCTCCTCGGCGCGCTTGCTCTCGCTCACGTCGAGGCGCAGGCCGCGCAGGAGCGGTGCGCCCGCGGCGTCGCGCTCGGCGGCGACGATGTCGCGCACCCAGATGCAGCGCCCGTCCGCGCGCAGCATGCGGTAGTCGATCGTGGCCACGGTGCCGAGCGCCGGAAGCGTGCGCAGCCGCTCGCGCACCCGCTCCAGGTCCTCGGGATGGACGTGGCGCTCGAGGAAGTCGGGCGCGCGCCAGGCCTCGGCGGGGCGGCCGAGGAGGTCCTCGGCGGGACCGCTCACGTGCGTGATGGTGAGGGTGCGCGGGCAGGCCTCCCACAGCACCGCGCCGATGCGCTCGAGCAGGGCGCGGTAGCGGTGGTTGGAGCGCGCGAGCTCGGTGCGCTCGCGCTCGAGGGTGCGCAGGCTCTCCTGCAGGTGGGCGGCGAGGGCGTCGAAGGCACCGGCCACCTCGGCGATCTCGTCGCGCCCCCGCAGCCGGATGCGGTGCTCGAGCTCGCCGCGGCGCAGCGCCTCGGCGCCCTCGCGCAGGCGGCGCAGCCCCCGCGTCAGGAACAGCCCGAGCAGCACCGTGGCGAGGATGGAGAGGGCGAGCTCGGTGGCGGCGATGCTCGTGTTCTGCAGGCGCGTGGCCCGCGTCAGCGCCTCGACCTGGGCGATGGAGTAGCCGGCGCGCAGGGTGCCGAGGGGCTCGCCGGCGAGCTCGACGCGGCGGGCGACGTCGTAGACGCCGTCGCGGCGCGCGTCGGCGTAGACGCGGTCCGGGGGCGGCAGCGGCTCGGGCACGCGGCCGAGGCCCGCCACGCGGCGCCCGTCGCGGTCGAGGACCACGGCGTAGACCAGGTCGTGCTTGGGCGCGAGCAGGTGCAGGGCGTCGAGCACGCCGGCGCGGTCCTCGGCGGCGAGCCCCGGGGCGACGAGGGCGGCGAGCAGCAGGCTCTCCTCGCGCGTGGCGCGCTCGAGCAGCTCGGCGTGGCTCGAGCTGATCAGGCGCACGCTGTTCCACACCAGCACCGTCAGCATGACGGCCTCGATGAGCACCACGCCCAGGATGAGGCGGGTGGCGAGCCGCGGGCGCGCGCCGATCCTCATGGCAGGGCCGCCCTCCTCAGGTAGGGGCGCAGGATGCGGTAGTGCGCGACGCGCGCGGGGCGCCAGCCCGGGATGCCCGCGCGCCGCAGGGCGATGCGGCCCGCCGGGTCCTCGCGCGCGGCGACGAAGGCCGCCTCGATGCGCTCGCGCAGGCCTGCCGGCAGGTCACGCGCGACGAGCAGCGCGGTGTTGGGCAGGTCCGGCGTGCGGGCGACGGTGCGCAGCGGCGCGCCGCGCTCGAGGGCCTTGCGCAGGGCGTTGACCGAGACCACGGCGGCGTCGGCCATGCCGCCGAGCACGGCCTCGTAGGCGCCGTTGTGGCTGCGGTAGGCGCGCCAGCGCGGCGCCCGCGGCCCCGTGAGGCCGCGGCGGGCGAAGAGCTCGCGCCCGGCGAGCGTGATCAGGGCGCTCTCGGGCGGCGTCGCCACGCGCCGGCCCGCGAGCGCCTCGAGGCTGCGGTAGGGGGCGTCGGCGCGCACCACCACGTGGCCGACGAGCGTGCGGCGCAGGGAGGCGCGCACCTCGTAGGGGCCGGGGTCGGCGGCGAGCAGGGCGAAGTGGGGCGCGGTGATGACGATGTCGTAGCGGCGCGCGGCCGTGCGGCGCACGAAGGTCGGGAAGTCGCGCGCGGTCGCCAGGCGCACCTCGCGGCCGAGGGCCGCGGCGAGGTAGGCGCGCAGCGGCGTGAAGCGGCGGAAGAGCTCGACCGGCGAGACGATGGGGAAGATCCCGAGGCGCAGCGGCCGTGCCTGGGCCTCGTCGGCCGCGCGCGCTGGCGTGGCGAGGACGAGCGCCGCCCCCGCCGCGAGCGCCGCCAGCATGGCCCGCCTGATCCGCCCGCGCATCCTTCCGGAAACGCTGCTCGATCCGCTACGCGGATTGATCAGCACTGAGGTGCTTCGCAGCCATTCCGGTTTGTCTTGTATCGCCATGCACCTCCGTGTGCATGAACTTCCCCGCGGCCGTCCCTGGCCGCGGGGAAGCCCTGAAAAAATCAGTTTTTCAGGGCTTCCTTCCGGTCCGCCGGCGTCATGACACCGTCGTCTGGGGAGGCCATGCAAGGGACGGGCCATGCGCGGGGTGTGCGCCCCGCGCGCCGGGCCGGGACAGGCGAGTCCGCCGGGCTCAGGGGACGTAGAAGCGCTGGCGGAAGCGCACCTTGTAGGGGTGCTCGACGCCCTCGGGACGCACCTCGATCTCGAAGTCGAGGGTCTCGCTGCCGGCGAGCGGGAACTCGCCGATGTAGTAGATCGCCCCTTCCTCGCGGATCTCCCGCATGCGGATGCGCTTGAGCTGGCCCGCGAGGTTCACCGCGCGCGCCTCCACCCTGGCGGGGACCGGCTTCGTCGCGCCGGCCACCAGGCGGCGCATGACGCTCACCGTGAGGAGACCGCGGGTGCGGCTGCGGCGGATGCCGTAGGCCTTCGCCACCTCGGGGCTGAGGAAGTCCGTCGTGACGGCGTTGAAGTGGACGACGTGGTCGCCGAAGTCCTGCATCTGCTCGGCGCGCGCCGGCGAGGCGGCAAGGGCGAGCGGCAGGGTGAGGGCGAGGGCGGCAAGGAGCTGGCGCATGGCGATCCTCCTCTGGCTGCGGACGGCCCTTCGCGCGGGGCCCTTCCGTAAAGATAGGGCCTGCGCCGCGGCTTTTCAGGCCCACGTCTGCTGAGAGGCGGGAGAAAAGGGCCGGGAGGCGGGAGGTGATGCGCGCTTCGCGCGCGGCCGTTCGGTCTTTCTCGTCTCCCGCCCCCCGTCTCCCGCCTCTCGAGCGTCAGGCCCGCCGGATGCGGTAGAGGGCGATCTCGGCCAGCAGGTTAGGCAGCAGCCGCATCGCCAGGCTGCTGCGGTGGGCGTGGTCGACCACGGCGCGCTGCAGCACCTCGATGCCGCGGCGCTCGCACAGGGCCTCGAAGTCGCGGATGGTGCACAGGTGGATGTTCGGGGTGTCGTACCACTGGTAGGGCAGGGTGCGCACCACGGGCATGCGGCCCTGCAGGCCGAGCTGCACGCGGCAGCGCCAGTGGCCGAAGTTGGGGAAGGTGACGATGCCCTCGCGGCCGACGCGCAGCATCTCGTCGATCAGGCGCGCCGGGTGGCGCACCGCCTGCAGGGTCTGCGTCATGACGACGTAGTCGAAGGACTCGTCGTCGAAGTCCGAAAGACCCGCGTCGAGGTCGGTCTGGATCACGTTGACGCCGGCGCGGATGCAGGCCTCCACGTTGTCCGGGTCGATCTCGATGCCGTAGCCCGTGACGGCCCGCGTCTCGTGCAGGTGGCGGAGCAGGGTGCCGTCGCCGCAGCCGAGGTCGAGCACGCGCGCCCCGCGCCGGATCCAGCCCGAGATGATCTCGAGGTCGGGCCGCAGGCTCATGGCGCCCCCACCTCGCGGGCGACGCGCTGCATGTAGGCGCCGAAGGCGGCCACGTAGCGCGGGATGGGCATGAGGAAGGCGTCGTGGCCCTGGTGGGCCTCGATCTCGGCGTAGGTGACGTCGCGGTCGGCGTCCAGCAGGGCCTTGACGATCTCGCGCGAGCGCGCGGGCGAGAAGCGCCAGTCGCTCGTGAAGGACACCACCAGGAAGCGCGCGCGCGCGCGGCGGAAGGCCTCGGCCAGGCTGCCGCCGTAGTCGGCGGCGGGGTCGAAGTAGTCGAGCGCCTTGGTCATGAGGAGATAGGTGTTGGCGTCGAAGCGCTCGACGAAGGCCCGCCCCTGGTAGCGCAGGTAGCTCTCCACCTGGAACTCGACGTCGAAGTTGAAGTTGAGCTTGCCCTCGCGCAGCTCGCGCCCGAACTTGGCGCGCATGGCGTCGTCGGAGAGGTAGGTGATGTGGCCCAGCATGCGCGCCAGCATCAGGCCGCGGCGCGGCACCACGCCGTGGTCGTAGTAGCGGCCCTCGTGGAAATCGGGGTCGGAGAGGATGGCTTGGCGCGCGACCTCGTTGAAGGCGATGTTCTGGGCCGAAAGCCGCGGCGCAGCGGCGATCACCACCGCGTGCGCGAGCCGCTCGGGGAAGTCGATGGCCCACTGCATGGCCTGCATGCCGCCGAGGCTGCCGCCGACCACCGCCGCCCAGCGCTCGATGCCGAGGCGGTCGGCGAGGCGCGCCTGGCTGCGCACCCAGTCGCGCACCGTGACGATGGGGAAGTCGGGTCCGTAGTGGCGGCCCGTCTTCGGGTTGATGGTGTTGGGGCCGGTCGAGCCCTTGCAGCCGCCGAGGTTGTTGCAGCAGACCACGTGGAAGCGGCGCGTGTCGATGGGCTTGCCGGGGCCGATGCAGTTCTCCCACCAGCCCGGCTTGCGGTCGGCCATGCTGTGGTAGCCGGCGGCGTGGTGGTCGCCCGAGAGCGCGTGGCAGACGAGCACGGCGTTGGTGCGCGCCGCGTTGAGCTCGCCGTAGGTCTCGTAGACGAGGTCGTACTCGTCGAGCGTGCGGCCGCAGTCGAGCGGCAGGGGCTCGTCGAAGTGCAGCTTCTTGGGCTCGACGAGGCCGACGGAGTCAGCGGGGATCTTCTCGGGCATCGGCCGCGGCGAAGTGGCGTGGACGCGCAAGTGTAGCCCCCGCCCCGGGGGGCCGCAAGCGGCCGCCGGACGGGGCTCAGGCCCCGCGCGCGGGGCTGGAGGCGGGGCCGCGGCCGCCGGCGGCGAGCTCCGCCGGGCCCGGGTAGTCGAGGAGCTTGCGGATGCGGGCGAGCTCGGCGAGCTGGCGCTCGAGCGTCTCGCACTGCGCCTCGAGCTCGGCCACGCGCGCCTCGACGGTCTGGCGCGACTCGCTGATGCGGCGCAGGCTGTCGAGGCGCCGCTCCATGAGCTGCTTGCGCTCCTTGAGCTGGCGCGCCAGCGGGGCGAGCGCCGTGCGCAGCCAGTCCTCGGCCTCCTCGTTGGCGCGGAAGAAGACGTTGCGCGCCTCGGCGACGAGGGAGACGAAGAACTTGCGGATGACGAAGCTCTGCTCGGTCATGGTGGTCACGGGGCTGCGCCGGAAGGCCTCGGCCTCCTCGTGCAGGCGCCGGAGCTCCGCGCCGTAGGCGCCCATGTCGAGCAGGCGCGGCGTCAGCGGCGGCAGCCCGTGCTCGCGGTGGAACTTGCGGAAGACCGCCTCCACCAGGCGCCGGGTCTCGAGCCCGCGCGCCTCGGCCTCGGCCATGGCCTCGAGCAGGCCGTCGAAGAGGGTGCGCATGGAGCGCTTGAGGCCGGCGGTGGTCCAGCTCTTGGCCATCTCCACGCGCGCGGCGTGGATGCGCCGGTCGATGCGCTCGAGGCTGAGGGCGGCGAGCAGCTCGCGCGCCTGCTTCTGCAGCAGCCGCTTGCTCGACTGGTAGCTCTGCAGGTGGCGCAGGTAGGTGGCCTGCTC
>WGBS01000138.1 GCA_015494165.1 Gammaproteobacteria bacterium
CACCGGGATCGCGGCACCCCAGCGGCACCGCCTCCACCTCGCGGCGCAGGGCGTAGTGCAGGCTCGAGCCGGGCGGCGCGGCGCGCTCCGTGCAGTAGGCCTCGGGGTCCATGCGGCCAGCATGCCCCATCCGCCGCGCCGCCCGGCTCGAGCCTGCACTACGCCCTGCGCGGCGTCGCGCCGCGCGCGCGCTGTGCGCTGCTGGCCGTCCACGCCCTGCGCCGCGAGGTGGAGGCGGTGCCGCTGGAGTGCCGCGATCCCGGTGTGGCGCTCGCGAAGCTCGGCTGGTGGCGCGAGGAGCTCTCGACGCTCGCCGGCGGCGAGCCGCGCCATCCCGTCACGCGGGCGCTCGCGCGCGCGGCGGCGGACTTCGCCCTCCCGCGCGAGCCCCTGGAGGGGATGGTGGAGGCGGTCGCGGAGCTCGTGCGCAGCGGGCCGCCCGAAGACACCGCGGCCCTCGAGCGCCACTGCGCCCGCACCGGCGGCGCCGCGGGGCTCGTGGGCGCGCAGGTCCTCGGCTGGCGCGATCCCGCCACCCTCGATGCGGCGCTCGCCTGCGGCGCGGCCATGGCCCTGGTCGAGCACCTCCAGGACGTGGGCGCCGAGGCGCGCGCGGGCCGCGCGCTGCTGCCCCGCGCCCTGATGGCGCGCCACGGCGTCCGTGCCGCCGACCTCACGCGCGTGCCGGCGCCCGAAGGCGTGCGGGCGGCGCTCGCCGAGCTCGGCGCGCTCGCCGAGGGCGCCTGGCGTGCGGCGCTGGCGCGGCTCCCGGAACGCGACCGCCCCGCCCAGCGTCCCCACTGGGTGCTGGGTGCGCTCCACCTGGCACTGCTCGCCGAGATGGCGCGCGACGGCTGGCGCCTCACCGAGCGGCGTGTGGCGCTGACCCCGATCCGCAAGCTGTGGATCGCCTGGCGCGCGGCGCGCCGGCTGCGCCGGGCGGCGGCGCGCGCCGCCTGACCGCGTGCGCTTGCGGCGGGCGTGGCCGGCCGCTAGGCTGCCCGCCCATGGCCGACCCCGCTCTCCTGCGCGTGCCGCCGCCGGGCTACGCGCCCGCCCCCGATCTCCTCGCCGGCCGCGTGGTGCTGGTCACGGGCGCGGGCGCCGGCCTCGGGCGGGCGCTCGCGCTCGCCTGCGCGCGCCACGGCGCCACCGTGGTCCTGCTCGACCGCGAGGTGCGCGCGCTCGAGGCCGTCTACGACGCCATCGAGGCCGCGGGCGGCCCGCAGCCTGCCATCTACCCCCTCGATCTCGCCGGCGCCGCGCCGCCCGACTACGAGACCCTCGCCGCGCGGGTGGGCGAGACCCTCGGCCGTCTCGACGCGCTCGTGCACAACGCCGCCTTCCTCGGCGCCCTGAGCCCGATCGAGCACCACGACCCGGGGCTGTGGGCGCGCGCGCTGCAGGTGAACCTGACGGCGCCCTTTCTCCTCACGCGCGCCTGCCTGCCGCTGCTGAAGGCCGCGCCCGACGGGGCCGTGCTGTTCGTCTCGGACGCCGTCGGGCGCCGCGGCCGCGCCTACTGGGGGGGCTATGCCGCGAGCAAGGCCGGGATCGAGAACCTGGCCGAGACGCTCGCCGACGAGCTCGAGGCCAACACGCGCGTGCGTGTCGCCACCCTGGACCCGGGCCCGCTGCGCACGGGGCTGCGCCGCATCGCCTACCCGGGCGAGGATCCGGCCGAGGTGCCGCCGCCGGAGGCCGCCGTGCCGGCCTGCCTCTGGTTCCTCGGCCCCGAGGGCGCCGCGGCGCGGGGGGCACGCCTTGCCGCCGCCCGGCCGTCCCCTGCCGCCGCCCCCGGGACGGAAAGTTGACGCACGGCACGCCGCAGGCGCGTGTCCCCGCGTAACCTTCTGTTTTGCTGAAGGACACGGTCTCCCCAAGGGCTGGCATGCTTCTCGCATGAAGCGGGCCGACGGCGGCGGACCCGCCGCCCTTCGTGGAGGAAAAGGCAGGCAGATGAGCGCGAGCCCGTTCAAGGTGGTGGTGCCGGAATCGGCGCTGGCGGGCGGCGGCCACACGCCGCGCGCCGCCGGCGAGGGCGTGCGCGAGGCCGCCGTGGCGCTCCTCGCCGCCCTCCAGACGACCCTCGAGGCCGAGCGCCTCGTCGCCCTCTTCGCCGATCACCTCATGCAGGTGGTGCCGCACGACGGCCTCGTCTACGTCAACGAGGCCGAGCGCCTCGCCGTGCGCCGCGGCCGCAAGGCGCGCCACGCGGCGAGCTACCGCCTCACGCTCGGCATGCACGGCCTCGGCGAGCTCACCCTGCAGCGCGACCGGCGCTTCACCGAGGAGGAGCTCGCCGCCGCGGAGTACCTCACCTGCCATCTCATGTATCCGCTGCGCAACGCCCTCCTCTACCGGCAGGCGATGCGCTCGGCGCACGAGGATCCGGTCACGGGCATCCAGAACCGTGCCGCGCTGGAGCGCGCCCTGCGGCGCGAGGTGGAGCTCGCGCGCCGCCACGGGACGCGGCTTGCGGTGGTGCTCTTCGACATCGATCACTTCAAGACGGTCAACGACCGCTACGGCCACCTGCACGGCGACTGCGTGCTGCGCTTCGTGGCCCAGCGGGCGGCGGCGTGCATGCGCACCACGGACATGCTGTTCCGCTACGGCGGCGAGGAGTTCGTGGCGCTGCTGAGCAACACGGGCGCCGCCGGCGGCGCGCGCGTCGCCGCGCGCATCCGGCGCGCCATCGAGGACACCCCCTGCGAGTGCGACGGCGCGCGCGTGCAGGTCACGGTGAGCCTCGGCGTCGCGGAGCTGCACGAGGGCGAGGGGCCGGAGTCGCTGCTCGCGCGTGCCGACACCGCCCTCTACCAGGCCAAGGCCGGCGGGCGCAACTGCGTGCGCCTCGCCGGCGAGCCCTGAGCCGGCCCCGCGCCGCCGCAGTGTGCGCGGGCGCACGCTGCGGCCTTGAACCGGCTCACGGCAGGGGCCGGCCGCCGCGGCTAGTCTGGACCCACGCCAACGGAGCGGAGAGGAGGAGCGGGATGGATCCGATCCAGACCATCGAGCAGATCATCGACTCGCGCTTCCGCATCGCGGCGCTGGCCACGCGCAGGCCCGAGCGCGCGCGCGAGGTCTTCGAGCGCATGGCGCGCTTCACGGGCCGCGCCGTCTATCTCTGGGAGCGCGGCACGGGCCTGCAGCGCCTCGCCGGCGCCTACGAGCCCATCCCGGGGACCGGGACGCTGCGCGGCGCCCTCGACTACATCGCCTCGACGGTGCACTTCGGCGTCTATCTCATTCCGGACGTGCAGGCCGAGCTCGGCGACCCGCGCATCGAGGAGCGCCTGTGGCGCATCGCGCGCGGACCCGAGCGCGCCCGCCGGCTGGTGGTGCTCATGGACGAGGACCCGGCGCTGCCGCGGCGGCTCGTGCCCTTCGCCGTGCGCATCGTCCACGGCGGCCGCGCCCAGCGCACGGGCTGACCCGCTCACGCACCGCCCCGTGCGTGCGCGCACGGCCGGCGCACGGGGCACCCCTCGCACACCGGGCGCACACGGCAGTGCGCCTTGGCGTGCGCCACGATCAGCGCGTGGTACTCCCCGTACAGGTCGGTGTCGGGCGGCAGCGCCCGCTCGAAGGCGGCGCGCAGCGTCTCGTAGGGCTCGTCGCCGCGCGCGAGCCCCTGACGCGCGAGCAGGCGGCGCGTGTAGGCGTCGATCACGAACACCGGCCGCCCGAAGGCGTAGAGCAGGATGTCGTCGGCCGTCTCCGGGCCGACGCCGTGCACCCCGAGCAGCCGCGCGCGCAGCCCCGCGGTGTCGAGGCGCCGCAGCGCCCGCAGCCCGCCCGCCTCGAGATAGAACCGGCAGAAGGCGCGCAGGCGCCGCGCCTTGACGTTGAAGTAGCCCACGGGGCGCAGGAAGCGCGCGAGCCGCGCCGGCGGCATGCGCGCGAGCGCCCGGGGCTCGAGCGCGCCGGCCGCGCGCAGGGCCTCGATGGCGCGCTCGACGTTGGCCCAGGCCGTGTTCTGGGTGAGGACGGCCCCCACCATGACCTCGAAGGGCCCATCGCGCGCCGGCCACCAGCCCTGCGGGCCGTAGGCGGCGAGCAGGCGCCGGTAGAGCGCCATGAGCCGCCGCGGAGGCAGGCGCAGGGCCGCCTCAGCCCCGGCGCCGGACCCGCGCCGGCTGCGTGCCCCGCCGCTTGTTCGGCTTCGTTGCGCCGCCATCCTCCACCTCCATGCCGGCCGCCGCGAGCAGCGCCTCGAGCTCCGGCCCCGTGACCTCGGCCCAGCGCCCCGCACCGAGGCCGGGCGGCAGCCGCACGGGGCCGTAGCGGATGCGGATGAGGCGGCTGACGCGCGCGCCGACCGCCTCCCACAGCCTGCGCACCTCGCGGTTGCGACCCTCGCGCAGCACCACGTGGTACCAGCGGTTGGCGCCCTCGCCGCCGGCCGGCTCGAGCGACTCGAAGCGCGCCGGCCCGTCTTCGAGCTCGACGCCCTCGAGCAGCCGCGCGAGCTCCGCCTCGCGCACGCGGCCGTAGACGCGCACCGCGTACTCGCGCTCGAGGCCGCGCGCGGGATGCATGAGGGCGTTGGCGAGCTCGCCGTCGGTGGTGAGGAGCAGCAGGCCCGAGGTGTTGACGTCGAGGCGTCCGACCGCGATCCAGCGCCCGCGCGCGAGCCGCGGCAGGCGCCGGAACACGGTGGGGCGCCCCTCGGGGTCGCGGCGCGTGGTGACCTCGCCCTCGGGCTTGTGGTAGGCGATGACGCGCCGGGGCAGGGCTTCGGGCGGACGGATGCGGATGCGCCGCCCGCCCACCCGCACCACGTC
>WGBS01000139.1 GCA_015494165.1 Gammaproteobacteria bacterium
GCCCGCGAACGCGCCGGTGGCGGGGGTCTACGACACCAACTACAACCTGCTGCGTCTGCACCAGACGGGCGACCGCCTCGTGGGCTGCTACGACTGGGACCACGGGCGCATCACGGGGCGCACGGACGGGCGCGTGATCCGCGCGCAGTGGTTCGAGGACGGCGGCCAGCACGGCACGGCGCTGTTCGTCCTCGACAGCACGGGCGAGCACCTGAGCGGCGTGTGGTACGAGAACGGCGAGCTGCAGGGGAGCTGGCGCGGGACGCGGGTGCACGACGGGCGCAGGCCGCAATGCGAGCTGCCCGCCGCCGAACTGTGCGAACGCCTCGCCCGGCGCGGGTCGGAGATCGCCTACGGGATCCGCTTCGCCCACGACTCCGCCGAGCTCGCGCCCGCCTCCACCGAGACCCTGTCGCAGATCCTGGCCGTCCTGAGGGCCAATCCCGGCGTGCGCCTGCGCATCGAGGGGCACACGGACGCGACCGGCGGCGAGCGCTACAACCTCGCGCTGTCGCAGCGGCGCGCGGAGGCGGTGCGCGCCTGGCTCGTGGCGCACGGCATCGCCCCCGGGCGGCTCGAGGCACGCGGCTTCGGCGAGTCGCGCCCGGTGGCCGACAACGCCACCCCCCAGGGGCGCGCCCTCAACCGCCGGGTCGAGATCCACCTCGTCGGCGGGGACGGGCTGCGGTGCCAGTGAGCCGCCTGCCGAGCCGGGAGCGCTGGAAGGGAGCGTGCCTGGCGGCGGTGCTGCTGGCCGCGACCGGGGCGGCGGACGCGCGCGTGCCGGCGGCGCACGTGGTCGAGCTCGCCGACTGGCGCGAAGGCTTCCCGGCACCCTGCCCGGACGCGGTCGTGCGGGATCGCTCCCTGCACGTCTCGGCGCGCCTGGCACGCGCCGTGCGCGCGGGCGGCGGGCGCGGCGTCGAGGTGGTCGGCGCCGTGCGCCGCCTGGAGGAGGCGACCCGCATCGTGCTCGTGCGGACCCTGGAGGGCTGCCGGGTGCTGGTGGCGCGCGGCAAGCTCCCGGGGCCGCCGCGCGTGGAGGCCGTGCTCGGCCAGCCCCTCGGGCTGCGGGGCTGGCGCGCCGAGCCCGACGCGACCCTGGTGCTCTCGCGCGCGGGGGCGGCCTGCCGGCTGGAGCGCGGCCACGGCGCCTGCCTGGGCGCGCGCCCCACGCCGGAGCAGGGCTGTCCCGTGCGGCTGCACTACTACGGCGTCCTGCCGCTCTACCTCGCGGAGCAGGTGCGCGAGCCCCCGCCGCGCGACGTCGATGCGGGCGGGGCGGCCTCGGGGCGCTTCGCCGGCCAGGGCGACCGCGCCCGCTACCGCGTGCGCGTGCCGGGACCGGGCAGCGTGCTGGTCGAGTACCGCTCGGACGCGGGTCCCGGCAGCATCGGCGTCGGGATCCGCGACGGCGCGGGTCGCGCGCTCGGCAGCGGCATGGCAACCCTGCCCGGCGCCGGCGAGCTCCTCGTGACGCTCACCCACCTGGGCAGCGGCCCGGCGGCCTACGACGTGGGCTTCCTCTACACGCCGGAGCGCCCCTTCGCCTGCACGACGCGCGTGCGCCCGCTCGGCGGCAGACGGGTTCGTGCCACCGTCGAGGTCGCCAACCGCGGCCGCACGCGCCACCCGGCCAACCTGCCCGATGCGGGCACCGTCACCTGGCTGCTGGGAGGCGAGGTGCTCGCGGGCGCGCACCCGGGGCGGCCGCCGCGCGCCGTGTTCCTCGAGCCCGGCGAGCGCCGCAGCCACTCCGTGGTGCTGGAGCTGCCGCCCGGGGCGGACCCGGCGGGGCTGCGGGCGGCCTGGCGCGCCGGCCCGCGCCTCACGCTCGACTGCGCGCCCGCCCGCTAGCGCACCGAGGCACGGCGGCGGTGGGCGCGGCGCTTGCGGCGGTGGCGCCACCACAGCCACGGCCCGCTCACGGCGAGGAAGACCAGCAGCAGCGCGGCCGCGTCCATGGCCCAGGGCCCGAGGCGCCCCGCGATGCGCCCGCTGTGGAGGTCGAGCAGCACCCGCTCCCACGGCAGGATGGTGCCGCGGTAGGACTCGCGCACCCGGCGCGCGAGCCCGGGCGGAGGCGCCGCCTCGCAGCGCGACCAGGCGATCCGCACGCCCTCCGGCGCGGGACGCCAGGCGAGCAGCTCGCGGTCGGCCACGTAGGCGCCGTGCGCACCGAGCGCCGCGACGCGGCCGTCGGCCGTGCGGCCGATGCGGCGCAGCCCCGCGGGCACGCCCGCCGCGCCTCCCATGCGCTCGGCGAGGCGCCCGTCGGGCGTGACGAGCAGGAGCTCCCCGCCCGCGGCGACGACGAGCATCCCCTCCCACGGTACGGCGCCGCGCAGCGGGCCCGCGCGGCGTGCGAGCGCGCGCGTGCCGAGATAGAGCCGCCGGCCGACCTGCAGCACCCAGCGCCCGCCGGCCGCGCACGCCGCCGAGACCGGCGGCGCCTCGACGCCGTAGAGGGCGAGCACCAGCGGGTTGCGCACGTGGCGCTCGTCGAGCCGCAGCGCCTCGGTGTGGTTGAGCGCGACGCCCGTGAGCGCGAGCACGAGGGTCAGGGCCGCGGCGGCGAGCCCCAGCCAGCGGTGCCATACGTAGAGCGAGCGCCGCGGCGGCCGCCGCGGCCTGCGGCGCGTCATGGCCCGCCGCCCGCCACCCGTTCGTGCAGCACGAGCGCCACGCGCGCGATGCGCGTCAGCGCGCGCACCGAGAGCGTCGCCCCGCTGATGCCGTCGATGGGGCGGTCGAGCCGGTCGCCCCCGCGCAGGCGGGCCCCCTCGAACTGGCGCGTGAAGAAGGGCTCGCGCACCTCCCAGCCGCGGCTCTCGCGGAAGATCAGCACGCGGATGCGCTCGATGCGGCCGCCGTCGATCACCACGCCGACGGTGATGGGCTGCTCCTTGCCGATCTCCTCCAGCACCCAGGCGCTGCGCCCCCCGCGCAGCCAGTAGCGCACGCGCAGGAAGCGCGGCGGATGGCCCAGGATGCGCGAGACGCGCTCGCGCAGCGCCCCCGTGACCCATAGCACCCGGGGCGGCGGCGCCTCGCCGCCGAAGGCTTCGGCCACGAAGGCGGCGGGCTCCTGGTAGACGCCGCGCGCGAGCGCGGCCTCCCCCGCCGCCAGCAGCAGGACGAGCAGCGGCGCCAGTGCGATGCGGCGCGCAAAGCGCATTCCGGTCTCACCTCCTCCCGGCGCGACGGCCGGCCAGCCTAGCCGATGCCGCCCGCCCCGCAAAGCCGTTGCACCTCACGCACGTCTCCCGTCTCCCGTCTCCCGTCTCCTGCCTCCCGGTCCTCCGGCGCGCAGCGCTCCCCGTCTCCCGCAGCCCGTCTCCCGGTGCTCCGGCGCACAGCGCCTTTCCCGTCTCCCGACTCCCGTCTCCCGAGCCTCCGGCGCACAGCGCCGGAAAAAAGAAGGCGCATCCCTGCGCCGCCATGACCCACGTCGGGCTCGAGAGCATCAGGAAGCCCTGAAAAATTCGATTTTTCAGGGCTTCCCCGCGGCCAGGGATGGCCGCGGGACGGCGCGCCCGCCGTGCGGGGCTTTGGGCGCCTGGGCCAAGCCCGGTGCCCCGGGGCATCGCTGAGCGTGCCGGCCGCGGGCGCGTGCGCCGATGGGCCGCAACTGCGCTGCGCGCCCGTGCCCACGGCGCTATGCACACGGAAGTGCATGGCAATTCCAGGCAAAATCAAAACGGTCGCGAAGCACCTTGGCGCTGGTCAATCCGCGCAGCGGATTGACCAGAGTTCCCATCAGAACATGTAGCCGACACCGAGGTTGAGGCCGTCCTGGTTCTTGCCGTCGGCGTTGTCCTCGATCTGCCAGTCGAGCTTGAAGACCACGTCCGGGTGCGGCCACCAGTTCAGGCCCAGGTTCCACTGGCGCTTCTCGCTGGCGGTCGCGGCGCTGCCGGCTTGGTTGTCCCAGCGGCTGTAGCGCGCGAAAGCGCCGAGCTCGCCGTTGAAGCGCCAGGAGGGCTCGACGTACCAGCCGCGCTGGACGTCGGCGCCGACCGAGGCCGGACCGCTGCCGTCGAGGTCCCAGCGCGCGTAGAGCGCGCGCAGCCCGGCGGCGCCCTTCTGCACGATGGCATGCGCCGTCCAGAGGTTGGCGGCACCGGCGTTTGCGTCCGTCCCTTGGGTCACGTCGGACTGGCGCTGGTAGGCGGCGGCGAGCTCCACGCCCGGCATGCCGGTCCAGCGCACGCGCGCGGTGAAGGCGAGGTCGTTGGCGGGCGCCTCGCCCACGCTCTTGCGTCCGGCACGGACGGCGTAGCTCTTGGCGGCGCTGGTCTGGAAGCCCGAGTGCAGCATGAGGTCCGCCTGCCAGCCAGGCCGCGGGCGCCAGACGAACTGCACGCCGCCCTCGCGCCAGGTGGTCGGCAGGACGTACTTCTCGACCTCGGGGCGCTCGACCCCGTAGAAGGTGGGCGGCTCGTGGGTCTCGTTGATGATGCCGACAGGGACGAGCATCATGCCGGCGCGCAGCGACAGGTCGTCGCGCAGGTCGCGCTCGATGTAGGCGTACTCGAGCGCCACCTCCCCCCCGTCGTCGGGCTCCACGAAGGCGTGCTCGACCTCGAGCTCCGAAGCGAAGCGCGTGCGCTCGTCGAACTCGTGGTTCAGGAACAGGATGAAGCGGTGGAAGTCCATCTCGCGCTTGTCGGCGGCGCCACCCTCGCCGTCGAGGCGCGCGTAGTGCATCTCGCCGTAGCCGCCGACCGTGGTGCGCCCGCTTCGGCCGTGGTGGAAGGGCTGGTGGCCGCCCTCGGCCTCGTGCGCGGCCCGCACGGGGGCCCCGGACGCTTCGGCGTGGCTCGCAGGGCTGCCCTGCTCGAGCATCTCGGCCGTGGCCTCGACCTTCTGGTCGGTCTCGGCCAGCCGGGCCTTCAGGGCCTGGATCTCCTTCTGCTGCGCCTGGATCACCGCCCACAGCTCCTCGACCGTGGGCGTGCGCGCCGCCAGCGCGGGCCCGGCGGCCAGCGCCGTGCACAGCGCCGGCAGGGCCAGGCCTGCCGGGTGAAGGCGGGTTCGCTTGCGGATCGCACTCATCGTCTGCTCTCCCTCCCCTGTCTCTCACGCGGATGTGCGTGTCACCACTGGGTGCGGGCTCGCCCGCGGCGGCCGCATACCCTACCGGAACGCGTAGCTAAATGCAAATCGTTCGTATTTGCATACGTGATTTCCGGACGGACCGTGGGCTGAAGGCGGTGGAGCCGCGGTGGTACACTCGGGCCATTGATACGGAGGAACCGGCCAGATGAGCGAGAACACCGCCACTGCACAGGACCAGGCCGCGCGCTTCGAGCCGCGCCTGAGCGAGGCCGAGCTGCGCCTGACCGAGGCGGCCCGGGAGAAGCTGCGCGGGCTGCTCGAGGACGCGCGCCGTGACGACGACGCCATCCAGGGCGTGCGCATCTACGTCGCCGGCGGCGGCTGCGGCGGCATGGGCTACGGCATGACCTTCGCCGACGAGGTGCGCGAGACCGATGCCGTGCTGGAGCTCGACGGCCTGCGCATCGTCATCGACGCCGTCGCCCTCGCCTACATGCGCGGCGCCGAGATCGACTACGTCGAGGAGCGCTTCGGCGGCAGCTTCGTCTTCAATAACGTCTTCCAGGCCGTGGGCGGCACCGGCGTGTGCTCGGCCTGCGGCGCCGCCGGCGGCGGGTGTGCATGAGGCGCGACGCGCGCGCGGCGGCCGCCGCGTCCTGATCCTCGCGCCGCACTCGAGCTACCGCATCGGGCCCTACCTGGCCGCCGCGCGCGGCCTCGGCCTGCGCCCCTTCCTGGTCTCGACCGGCAGGCAGGTGCTGCTGCCCGCCGGGGTCGAGGGCGTGCAGGTGGATCCGCGCGACGAGGGCGCGGCACGCGCGCGCGTGCTCGAGGCGCTCGGCGGCGATCCGCCCTGCGCGGCCGTGGCGACCGACGACCCCATGGTCCCGCTCGCGGCGAGCCTCGCCGCCGAGCTGGGCCTGCCCCACAACCCGCCTATGGCCGCGCGGCTCGCGCGGCGCAAGGACCTCGCCCGCGCGCGCCTCGCCGAGGCGGGCCTGCCGGTGCCCGCCCACCGCGTGCTCGATCTCGACCGTCCCCTCGGCCCGCAGCTCCGCGGGCTCCACTATCCCTGCGTCGCCAAGCCCGTGGCGCTCGCGGGCAGCCGCGGGGTCATCCGCGCCGATGACCCTGCCGCCCTGGAGGCGGCCTGCGCCCGCATCGCGCGCATCCTGGCCGGCGAGCCCCACCTGACGGACGAGGAGCGCCGGCGGGTGCTGGTCGAGGCCTTCGTGCCGGGGCCCGAGCTCGCCCTCGAGGGGCTGCTCTCGGACGGGCGGCTCGAGGTGCTGGCGCTCTTCGACAAGCCCGACCCCCTCGACGGACCCTTCTTCGAGGAGACCTACTACGTCACCCCGAGCCGCCTGCCGCCCGCCGCCCAGCGGCGCATCGCCGAGGTCGTGGAGGCGGGCTGCGCCGCCTACGGCCTGCGCCACGGGCCGGTGCACGCCGAGGTGCGCTGGCACGCGGGCGAGGCCTGGATCCTCGAGATCGCCGCCCGCACCATCGGCGGCGAGTGCGCGCGGCTCCTGCGCTTCGGCACGGGCCACGCCCTGGAGACGCTGGTCCTCGCCCATGCCGCCGGCGCCCCCCTCGCTCTCGAGCGCCCGGACGAGGCCGCGGGCGTCCTGATGCTGCCCACGCCCGCTGCGGGTGTGCTGCGCCGGGTGGAGGGCGTGCTGGAGGCCCAGCGCGTGCCGGGGATCGAGGCCGTCGAGATCGCCCTGCGCGAGGGCAGCACGCTCGTGCCGCTCCCGGAAGGGGCGAGCTACCTCGGCTTCGTCTTCGCCCGCGCGCCCGACCCGGCGGCGGTGGAGGCGGCGCTGCGTGCCGCCCACGCGCGGCTGCGCATCGTGGTGGCGCCGTCGTGGGAGCTCCGGCCGCGCGAGGCGTCCGGTTTTTGACTCAGGTCAATACACTTTTATCTAGCATGGTTATTATCCGGCGGGTCCCGACCGGAACGCGAAGGAGGCGACCATGCTCGGGCTCACGCGCGACGACCGCCACGCGCTCGCCAACGTCGGCAAGGCGGTGCTGGTCCTCGTGGGGGTGATGCTGGGCCTGATCGCCCTCGCCACGGCGATCGGCTAGCGCGCGCCGCCGCCCGACCCCGCCGCGGGAGGCGGCCGCAGCAGGGCGAGGACTGCCACCGAGGCCGCGGTGAGCACCGCGAGCTCCCATACGGGCCGCCCGCCCAGGAAGCCCGCCACGCCGACGTAGGCGGGCAGGTCAGCGAGCGCGGCGCCGGCGGCGAGCCGCCGCGAGAGCCAGCCGGCATCCGGTGGCGGGGCGCGGCGCAGCCGCCGGCGGTAGGCGAGCGCGAGCCCCGCCCCGGGCAGCGCCAGCGCCAGGCCCGTGGCGAGGCTGTGGCGCACCCACTCCGGCCGCAGCACCGGCAGGTCGAGGAGCGCGGCGAAGGCGAGCGCCACCAGGGGCACCACCACCAGGGGCGTCAGGAGCTGGCGCGCCCACTGGCTGCGCGGGTCCAGGCCCCAGGCGGTACGCTGCGGACCGCCGCTCACTTGCCGGCCCTCACCAGGCCCCCGAGGCCGCGCGCCTCCAGTGCGGCCTCGACCCGCTCGCGCACCTCGTGCGGGTGCTCCAGGGCACGCACCTCCTCGAGCAGCGCGCGCGCCTCGGCACGGGTGAAGCTGCGCACGACCCACTTGACGCGCGGCAGCGAGGAGGCGCTCATGCTGAGGCTGTCCACGCCCATGCCGAGGAGCAGCAGCGCCGCCGCGGGATCGCCCGCCATCTCGCCGCACACGCTCACGGGACGGCCGGCGGCGTGGCCGCCGTCGACGGCCGCCTGCACCGCGGCGAGCACCGCCGGGTGGAAGGGCTCGTAGAGCTCGGCCACGCGCTCGTTGTTGCGGTCGACGGCGAGCAGATACTGGATGAGGTCGTTCGTGCCGATCGACAGGAAGTCCACGCGCCCGGCGAGCTGCCGCGCCATGTACACCGCCGAGGGCACCTCCACCATGACGCCCACGCGCGGCTCCGGCACCGCCTCGCCCTCCTCGGCCAGCTCCTCGCGCGCGCGGCGGATGAGCAGCACCGCGTCCTCGACCTCCTCGACGCCGCTCACCATGGGCAGCAGGATCTGGAGGTTTCCGAGACCCGCGTTGGCGCGCAGCATCGCGCGCAGCTGCGTGAGGAAGATCTCGGGGTGGTCGAGGGTGATGCGGATGCCGCGCCAGCCGAGGAAGGGGTTGGCCTCGTGCACCGGGAAGTAGGCGAGGCTCTTGTCGCCGCCGACGTCGAGGGTGCGCAGCGTCACCGGCCGCGGCGCGAAGGCCTCGAGGACCTGGCGGTAGATGCGCCGCTGCTCCTCCTCGCCCGGGAAGCGCTCGCGCATGAGGAAGGGGATCTCGGTGCGGTAGAGGCCGATGCCCTCGGCGCCGCTGGTGAGCGAGGGCGTGATGTCGGCGAGCAGGCCCGTGTTGGCGAGCAGCGGCACGTGCTCGCCGTCGGGCGTGACGCTGGGCTGCATCGCGAGCTCGCTCAGGCCCGCGCGCAGCTCCTCCTCCTCGCGCGCGAGCCGCAGGAACTCCTCGCGCACCTGCCCGGTAGGTTGGACGTGGAGCCGGCCGCGGTAGCCGTCCACGACCACCTCGCGCCCCTCGAGGCGCTGGATGGGGAGCTCGGCCACGCCCATCACCGCGGGGATGCCGAGCGCGCGCGCGAGGATGGCCACGTGCGAGGAGCGCGAGCCGTGGGCCGAGACGATGGCCGCGAGCCGCCCGGCCGGCACCTCGCCGAGATCCGCGGCCGTGATCTGCTCGCCCACCAGCACCGTGCGCTCGGGCCACTCGCGGCCTTCGCGCCGCGCCGCCTGGAGCTGGGCGAGGATGCGCCGGCCGAGGTCACGCACATCGGCAGCGCGCTCGCGGAGATAGGGGTCGTCCATCGCGTCGAAGACGCGCGCGTGCTCCTCGATGGTCTCGCGGAGCGCCCCCGGTGCCCAGCTCCCGGCGCGGATGCGCTCGACCGTGTCCGTCACCAGGCTGTCGCCCGAGAGCATCAGGATGTAGGCGTCGAACAGCGCGCGGTCCTCGGCCTTGAGCTGCGGGCCGAGGCGCGCCTGGAGGCGGCGGAACTCCTCGGTGACCGCCGCCACCGCCTCGCGGAAGGCCGCCTCCTCGGCGGCGATGTTGGCCGCCGGACGGTCCGGCACGGCGTCGAGCTCGGCCGGCGGGTAGACCACCACCGCCGTGCCGAGGGCGACCCCCGGCGCGCCCGGCAGGCCCTCGAGCACGCGCCGGCGCGGCGGCGCGGCGGGCTCCGGTGTGGCGCCCTCGCCGTTCGCGAGCTCGAGCCCGCCGACGGCCTCGGCGTGGGCGATCACGCCCGCGAGCTGCGCGGCGAGCGTGACGAGGAAGGTGACGTGGTCCTCGTCGAAGCGCCGGCGCTCGCGCTGCTGCACCACGAGCACGCCCCGCACGCGACGCTGGTGGATGACGGGCACGCCGAGGAAGGCATGGAAGGGCGCCTCGCCGGTCTCGGCGACGTACTTGAAGTGCGGGTGCGAGGGGGCGTCCTCGAGGTTGACGGGCTCGGCGCGCGTGGCCACGAGCCCCACCAGGCCCTCGCCCGGGCCGAGCGCGACGCGCCCGACCGCCCGCGGGGCGAGCCCGCGCGTGGCCATCAGCACCAGGCGTCCGGTGTCGCGCTCGGCGAGGTAGATGGAGCAGACGTCGGTGCCGAGGGCGGCGCGCACCTCCTCGACGATCAGCTCCAGGGCTTGGCCGAGGCTGCGCGCCCCGGCCACCTGCTGCACGATGCGCCGCAGCCGCTCGAGCAATCCGCCCTCCCGGCCCTCAGCCGCGCCCTTCGCCGGCGGCCGGCGCCGACGGCGCCCGCAGGTAGGGCTCGAGCTCCGTGAGGGCCTGGCGGTAGACCTCGCGCTTGAAGAACACGACCTCGCGCGGCGGCAGCCAGTAGTCCACCCAGCGCCAGCGGTCGAACTCCGGGTGGGGGCTGGCGTCGAGGCGCACGGCCGACTCCTCGCCCACGAGGCGCAGCAGGAACCAGATCTGCTTCTGGCCGATGCACACCGGACGCCGGCCGCGCCGCACCAGCCGCCGCGGCAGCCGGTAGCGCAGCCAGCCGCGCGTGCGCCCGAGGATGCGCACGTGCTCGGGGCGCAGCCCCGTCTCCTCCTCGAGCTCGCGCAGCGCCGCCTCCTCGGGCGTCTCGCCGGAGCGGATCCCGCCCTGGGGGAACTGCCAGGCGTCCTGCCCGCAGCGCCGCCCCCAGAAGACGCGGTCGTCCGCGTTGCACAGGACGATACCGAC